>JAJYAW010000117.1 GCA_021779335.1 Myxococcales bacterium
GGCCCCGGGCGACGGCGACGACGGCGCGGACGCCGGCGGGGCGGGCGGCGGGGCGGCGGGCCCGCCGGGCTGGCCCGGGTCGGAGAGCAGGATCTCCGAGCCGCAGTGAGGGCAGGTCTGGACGCCGAAGCGGTCGGTGGTGAAGGTGCCCTGGCAGCGGGCGCAGCGGGCGATCATGGCGTGACTCTACCCCACCGTCCGGCCCGGGCGCTGCTCGGCGCTAGACCTCGTCGCGCAGCTCGCGGACCTCGTCCATGTTGACGGTGCCGCGAGTGCGGAAGATGGCGATGATGATGGCCAGGCCGACCGCGGCCTCGGCGGCGGCCACCGCGATGACGAAGAAGGCGATGGCGTGGCCGCCGATGGCCCCCTGCTGGCGGGCGAAGGCCAGGAAGGTCAGGTTGGCGGCGTTGAGCATGAGCTCGACGCACATCATGACGATGAGCGCGTTGCGCTTGGTGAGCACGCCGATGAGGCCGATGCCGAAGAGGAGCGCCGCCAGGACCAGGAACCAGTTGACCGGGACCATCTAGATCTTCTCCTTGGCGACCACCACGGCGCCCACGATGGCCACCAGCAGGAGCAGGGAGGTGGCCTCGAAGGGCAGCAGGTACTGGGTGAAGAGGGCGCGCCCCACCGCCTTGACGGTGCCGAAGTCGGCCGGCACCACCGCGGAGTCGGCGTTCATGACCTCGCGGGTGGCGTAGCCGACCAGCAGGACGAGCGCGAAGGCCCCGGCCACGCCGAGGACCTGCATGGCCTTGGGCCGCTCCTGCTCCTCGCCGCCGCCGCCCAGGTTGAGCAGCATGATGACGAAGAGGAAGAGCACCATGACCGCGCCCGCGTAGACCAGGATCTGCATGAAGGCGATGAGGTGGGCGGAGAGCAGCACGTAGATGCCGGCCAGGAAGAAGAAGGCCGCCACCAGGTTCATGGCCGCGTACATGGGGCTCTTGGAGACGACCACCCCGATGGCGGTGAGCAGCAGCGGCACCGCGAAGACGGCGAAGGTGATCTGCTCGGCGGTGGGGCTCATCGCGCGTACCTCATCGGCCCGGCGACCGCGTCGCGGGGCTCCTGGGTGAGGCCCCAGGCGGTGTCGCCGCAGGGGCAGCGCCGGAGCTCGCAGTGCGCCAGGAACTCCGGCTTGAACTTCTTGAGGAAGGACTGGACCGGCATGGCCGCCGCGTCGCCGAGGGCGCAGATGGTGTTGCCGGCGATGGAGTTGGCCACCTGCTCGAGCCGCGCCACGTCGGCCGCGCCGGCGTGGCCGGCCTCGATGCGGTGCAGCATGCCCTCCATCCAGTTGGTCCCCTCGCGGCAGGGCGTGCACTGGCCGCAGGACTCCTCGGCGTAGAAGCGGGCCAGGCGGGCCAGGGCGCGCACCATGCAGGCCGACTCGTCGAAGACGATGACGCCGCCCGAGCCGGACATGGAGCCGGCCGCCTTGACGGCGTCGAACTCCATCGAGATGTCGATCTCGTGGGCCGCCAGCACCGGCGCCGACGAGCCGCCCGGGATGACCGCCTTGAGCTTGCGGCCGCCCAGCACGCCGCCGGCGTCCTCCATGATGAGCTTCTTCAGGTTGTAGGCCACCGGCTTCTCGTAGACGCCCGGCCGGTTGACGTGGCCCGAGACGCCGAAGAGGCGGGTGCCGCCCGACTTGCCCACGCCGAGCGCCGCGAAGGCCTCGCCCCCGTGCTGCACGATCCACGGGACGTTGGCGATGGTCTCCACGTTGTTGATGATGGTCGGCTTGCCCCACAGCCCCACCACCGCCGGGAAGGGCGGCTTGAGGCGCGGGTAGCCCTTCTTCCCCTCCAGCGACTCGAGCAGCGCCGACTCCTCGCCGCAGATGTAGGCGCCGGCGCCGCGGTGCACGTGGACGTCGAGGGCGAAGTCCTTCTTGCCCAGGAGCCGGGGGCCGATGATGCCGGCGGCCCGGGCCTCCGCGATGGCCGCCTCCAGGGCGCGCGCCTGCTTGGCGAACTCGCCGCGGATGTAGATGTAGGCCAGGTGGATGTCGAGGGCCAGGCAGGTGATGGCGATCCCCTCGAGCAGCATGTGGGGATCGTGCTCCATGATGTAGCGGTCCTTGAAGGTGCCCGGCTCGGACTCGTCGGCGTTCACCGTGAGGTACCGCGGCCGGATGTCCTTGGGCAGGAAGGTCCACTTGAGGCCGGTGGCGAAGCCGGCGCCGCCGCGGCCGCGGAGGTTCGACTTCTTGACCTCCTCGACGACGGCCACGGGCTCCATGCCGAGCGCCTTGTCGAGCGCCTGGTAGCCGCCGTCGGCCCGGTAGTTCTCCAGCTTGGCGCTGCCGGGCTTGCCCCAGCGGGCGGAGAGGATGAGCGTCTCGCTCACTTGAGACCCCCGAGGATCTGGTCGACCTTCTGCGGCGTCAGCTGCTCGTACATCTCCTCGTCCACCAGCATGGCCGGCGCCGTGCCGCACGAGCCGAGGCACTCGGCCTCGCGCAGCGTGAAGCGGCCGTCGGGGGTGCTGCCCGCCCCGGCCAGCGCCAGCTTCTGCTGCAGGTAGCCCCACAGCCGGTCGCCGCCGGACAGCGAGCAGGAGACGCTGGTGCACACCTCGACGAGGTGCTTCCCGAAGGGGTGGGTCTCCAGCATCACGTAGAAGGTGGCGACCTCCTCCGCGCGGGCCGGCGAGGTGCCCAGCCGCTCGGCGGCGAGCGCCTGGACGGCCGGTGAGACGTATCCGAAGAGGGTCTGCCCGAGGCGCAAGGCCGGGATCATGGCCGAGGCCTTCCGGTCCGGAGGGTACCGGTCGAGGATCCGCGAGAGCTCGCGGTCGAACTGCTCGACCTTCTCTCGCGGCAGCCCCTCGACGCCACCTGCATGGTTGGTCATGGGAGTCCGAAAGTGGGGAACGGGAGCGGGTGCGACGGCGGGGGGGGAGGCTAGTGAGACAATGTAAGATTGTCAAGGAGATACGCCGCGATATCGCCGCCGTTCCTTATGGATCGCGGTCAAGAAAGGCGGAGCGACCCGCGGCCGCCGCCGGTCCTCCGCGTCGAGGGCCCCGGCCACGAAAGGGTCATCCGGGATGCCCCCGAGAACCTCTCGGCCAGCCCAGCGGGCGCTCGACCCGGGCGTGGACTTCTCCCTGCAGGAGCCGGTGCAGCTCGCCGACGTCATCGGCACCGTCCGGACGCTGCTCCGGGTCGAGCCCCGAGGACGCGGCCGCGCCGCACCGCCGGGCGCCGGACGCGGAGACGCCCGCCGCGCGCGAGGCGGGGCGGGCGTCGATGCGACCTGGAGCGCCGGAGGCTACTTCTTCGCCTTCTTGTTGAACGCGTCCTTGAGCGCCTTGGCCGGGGCGATCTTCACCACGGTCTTGGCCGGGATCTTGATCTGCTCGCCGGTGGCCGGATTGCGGCCGATGCGGGCCTTGCGGTCGATGAGCTTCACCGCGCCCAGGCCGCCGAGCGGGATCTTGCCCTCGGCCTTGAGCCGCTTCATCACGACCTCTTCGACGGCCGCGAACACGGCCTTGGCCTGCACCTTCGACACATTGGCCGCCTCGGCGACCGCCTGGAAGAACTGGGCCTGCGTCATGTCGGAAAACCCTCCTGACCGCCGCTTTCGTGGGTGTGGCCGGCGGCGAATGCCTTGCGTGATATCGCCTTCGGATCCCCGCGTCAACTCGGCGACCTCACGATCACCCTGAAAAATGGGCCTCCCGTGATGATCCTTCACGCCCCGTCCGCGGTCCCGGCGGGGTCCGGCGCCGCACTCAGCGTTTCAGGATGGCGGCCACCACCTCGTAGGAGATGAGCAGGATGACCACGATCTCGAGGAGCTCCGCGCGCGAGGTGTCGGCGGCGTCGCCGGTGATGTCGTTCACCTCGGTCACCAGCTTCTGCTTGCGCAGCACCGTCTCCTGCCAGGACGGGAGGCGGAAGCGGCGGACGGCCGCCTGGTAGACGCGGGCCAGGTAGAAGTCACCGACGATTTTCACAGCGTTTTCGAGCCTTTCGATCGTCTCGGAGAGCTCCACCAGCAGCGCCGCGGTGCGCCGCTGCAGCCGCCGCCACTTGCGGGTCAAGACGTTCGTCAGGGTGCTGCCGCCCGCCTCGAGCTCGTCGTAGAGCCGGTGCAGCTCGCGGTCGAGCAGGTCGTCGTAGAAGCGCAGCTCGAGGAGGTGGGCGGTGGCGAACTCGAGGAGATCGGGGATGTCCTCGACCCCCGACGGCTCCACCACCAGGGCCGAGTTCCAGTGGATCACCGCCAGGTCCGTCTCCAGGTAGCTGAACTGGTGCGACAGGACGTCGCTTCGCTCGGCGTCGGAGAGCCGGACCGGGCTGGTCTCGCCCAGCAAGAGGGCGGGGATGGGGGCCTCGGCCAGCAGCCGGCTGGCGGTGCGCGGGCCCCCCTCGAAGCTCCGCACGAAGAAGACGTGGTAGCTCTCCAGCCCCTCCCAGGTGTGGGGCTTCTCCAGCGCCGATCCGAGCGCGGCGGCCACCTCCTGCGCGTGCTGGCGGGCCTGCTCGTCGAGCGCGGTGGTGGGCCCTTCCAGCAGCTCCTCGGCCAGCGGCACGAGCGACTCGAAGGGCGCGCCGGGCGGGATGTCGATGCGGTAGCGGACGCTGATGACGCCGTAGTCGAAGACGTGGGCGCTGGCCTCGGCGGTCCGCTTCCCGCTCGGCAGCGAGACCGGCCGGCGCCCCAGGGTGACGTGGAGCGGGGCGCGAGGAAACTCGAGCGCGGTGGCGCTCTGGGCGCTCTCCATGGCGAGGCGGGCCGCCGGCGCCGCCCCGAGCCCGTCGGCCCTGGCGAGATCGATGGCGTCGGCCACGTCGAACAGGCGGTAGATCCAGACCTCTCCATCGGCGACCCGAAGGGCCGCCTGCTCGGTCTCAGGGCCGCTCATGGCGTCGGGAGTCTAGCCCGGGCGGCGCTCCGCTCCGGCGGGCTGGCGGGTTCCACGGCCGCGGACTGACCCGTTGGGATGGGCTCGACAGGTCACTTTCTACCCCTGGTGGGCCTTGCCCGGTCACAGGCCGTCCCCAGGTTCCACTACACCCCGGGGGAAGACCGCCTTGCACACCGAAGTCCTCAATCCGCGCCGAGCGCCCAGGGTCCCGCAGCGCTGCACCGTGGAGATCCGAGACCGGTTCGCCGCGTGGAAGGCGGAGACCGAGGACCTCGGCCCGCGCGGGTGCCAGCTCGTCACGCCGCGGCTCGCCGCGCCGGGGCGCGAGCTGCAGCTCCAGATCCGCTGCGACGCCATCGGCCGGACCATCAAGGCCACCGGCAAGGTGGTCTGGACCCGCGCCCAGGAGCCGTCTCGGCTCGGCATCGAGTTCCAGGCCGGCCAGGTCGAGGCCGGCTGGTTCGACGTGCTCATGCAGGCCGATCCGGCCGCCGCCCTGACGGTGCGGCGCATCCCGGAGCGGCTCTCCCGCGCCGCCACCCTCTACCTCGGCGATCCGCCCCGCTACCTCGGCGACTTCTCCGCCGAGGAGGTGGCGGTGCTCCGGCGGATCGGCGTCGGCCTCACCGTGGACGGGCTGGCGCGGGCGCTCGGCTCGGCGTTCGAGCGGGTCCGGGGCGCCATGTTCGCGCTGGTGTCGCGCCGGCTCCTGGTGCTCACGCCCGGGGAGGCGGTCGCGCCGGAGCGCTGGAGGGCGGTGCTCGAGGGCGCCGAGCGGGCGCTGGCCTCGGAGGGGATCGCCATCCCGGCCCCCACGCCGGCGGGGCCGACGGGCGCGGTGGGACGGACCGCGGCGGCGCAGGCGCTCTACGACGAGGGGATCGGCCACCTCACCTCCGGCCGGATCGAGGTGGCGGTGTCGCGGCTCCGCGACGCCAGGGCGCTCGCGCCGGAGGACCCGCTCATCAGGGGAGCGCTGGAGCGGCTGGCGCCCTGGGCGTCCTGACCGGCGTCAGCTCCCGATGACCCGGAGCCCGGGCGCGGCGGCCGGCTTCCTCGGGAAGTCGACGAGGTACTCGCCCGAGAAGCAGGCGTCGCAGAAGGTGGAGCGATCCTCGCCGATGGCGGCGTAGAGCCCCTCGCGGGAGAGGTAGCCCAGGCTGTCGGCGGTGACGTAGGTCGCGATCTGCAGCTCGTCGTGCGACGAGGCGATCAGCTCCTGCCGCGTCGGCGTGTCGATGCCGTAGTAGCAGGGCCACGCGGTGGGCGGCGAGGAGATGCGCAGGTGCACCTCGGCCGCGCCGGCCGCGCGGATCATCTTGACGATCTTGCGGCTGGTGGTGCCGCGCACGATGGAGTCGTCCACCACCACCACCCGCTTCCCCTCCAGCACCCGCTTCAGCGCGTTGAGCTTCAGCTTCACGCCGAAGTGGCGGATGGACTGGGAGGGCTCGATGAAGGTGCGCCCCACGTAGTGGCTGCGCACCAGCCCCATGGCGAAGGGGATGCCGGCCTGCTCGGCGTAGCCGATGGCGGCCGGCACGCCAGAGTCGGGCACCGGGACGACCATGTCGGCCGGCACCGGGTGCTCGATGGCGAGCTGCCGGCCGAAGGCGTGGCGCGCCTGGTAGACCGACTGGCCGAAGAGCACCGAGTCGGGTCGGGCGAAGTAGATGTGCTCGAAGACGCAGCGGCCGAGCCGCGTCTCGCGGGGCCGGTCGGGGAAGAGCCGCTCGCTCCGCAGGCCGCGCTCGTCCACCACCACGAGCTCGCCGGGCTCCACCTCGCGCACGTACTCGGCCTCGATGAGGTCGAGCGCGGTGGTCTCGCTGGCGAGCACCCACTGGCCCTTGAGCCGCCCCAGCACCAGCGGGCGGAAGCCCATGGGGTCGCGGGCGCCCACCAGGGCCCTGGGCGACAGGAAGACGATGGAGTAGGCGCCGGCCACCCGCGAGAGCGCCTGCCGCACCGCGGCCACCAGCTGCTCCGCCGAGTCGGGCGGGGCCACCTGCTTGGCGCGGGCGATGAGGTGGACCACCACCTCGGTGTCGGTGGAGGAGGTGAAGATGGAGCCCTGCGCCTCCAGCTCCAGCTTGAGGAGGTCGGCGTTGACCAGGTTGCCGTTGTGGGCCACCGCCACGGCGCCGCCGGCGTACTGCACCGCGAGGGGCTGGGCGTTCTTGAGGTGGCTGGCCCCGGTGGTGGAGTAGCGGACGTGGCCGATGGCCGAGCCGCCCTTGAGGCGGGCGATGACCTCCGGGTTGAAGACGTCGGCCACCAGCCCCATGCCGTGGTGGACGTGGAGCGACTCCCCGTCGGTGGAGACGATGCCGGCCGACTCCTGCCCCCGGTGCTGCAGCGCGTGGAGCCCCAGGTAGGTGAAGTTGGCGGCCTCCTCGAGCTGGCCCTGGGCCCAGATCCCGAAGACGCCGCACTCGTCCTTCAGCTTGTCGTGGATGCCGTCGTACCCCATGAGGCGGCGGAGTATAACCGTGTGGTCTTGAAAAGGAACCCCGCCCTCCGGCTGCTCCGCGGCCTGCTCGCCGCAGGGCTCAGCCTCGCGATCTTGCTCGGCATCCTGTCGCTCCCCTGGCGCGGGGCGAGGCCCGCCGGGCCGCCCGAGATCGGCCCGGTGGCGGCGGGCTCGGGACCCCTCGTGGCGGGGGTGGCGCAGCGCGTCTTCGAGCTGGGCCCCGAGCCGATCATCGGCGGCTTCCCGCGGCTGCGCTGGAGGGCCGACGGGGTCGAGGACCCCGTCACGGTCCGGGCGCTGGTCGTCTCGGAGCAGGGCTGCTCCGTGGCGCTCGTCTCGGCGGAGATCCTCCTGGTGCCCGACGCGCTCTCCCGGGCGGTGGCGGGGCGGGTCCGGGAGCTCGGGCTCGACGCGGTCGTGGTGGCCGCCACCCACACCCACGCCGGCCCGGGCGGGTACTGGGACTCGCTGCCCGGCGAGCTGGGCGCCACCGGACCGTACCAGCAGGCCACCTTCGACCGGCTGGCCGACGCCATGGCCGGCGCCATCCGCGCGGCCGCGGCGGCGCGCGGGCCGGCGGCCCTG
>JAJYAW010000118.1 GCA_021779335.1 Myxococcales bacterium
CGCACGGTGGGGCCGCGCCACGCCGGCGCCCCCGGCGGCGCCCCGCCCCGCCCCGGCAGGCCGAACAGCTCCGGCGGCAGCTCGGCCAGGAAGCGCGACGGCTCCATGCCGCGGAAGGTCGGGCCGTCCTTGGAGAAGCCCATGCGCCGCCGCGCCAGCGAGAGGGTGAGCCGCTGCTTGGCCCGGGTCATGCCGACGTAGCAGAGCCGGCGCTCCTCGTCCTCGGCGGCGGCCCGCTCGGCCGCCGACCTGTCCTCCCAGGGGCGCTCCAGCGGCAGCGTCCCGTCCTCCAGGCCGGCCAGGAACACCGCGGTGAACTCCAGCCCCTTGGCGGCGTGGAGGGTCATGAGCGCCACCCGCCCCTCGGGCGCCTCGCCGTCGGCCTCGCCGAGCAGCGCGATCTGCTCGAGGAAGCGGGCCAGCGGTGGCGGCGGCACCGGCTCGTCGGGGTCGCCGGAGCGCGGCTGGCCGGCCAGGGCCTCGTCGAACTCGCGAGCGGCCGCCACCAGCTCCACCAGGTTCTCGGCCCGCTCCGCCGCCTCGTCGGTCCGCTCCGCCTCCAGCCGCCCCAGCAGGCCGCTGCGGGTGAGCGTCTCCTGCACCGCCGCGCCGGCGTCCAGCCCGGGCACGTCGGCGCAGAGGCCGGCCAGGGTGGCGTGCAGCTCGCCCAGGGCCCGCCGCGCCTGCGGCTTCAGCCCCTCGATCCGGTCGCGCTCGCCGATGGCCTGGTGCAGCGAGAGGCCGCGCGCCGCCGCGTGGGCCCGGAGCCGCTCCACCGTCTTCTCGCCGATGCCGCGCGGCGGCCGGTTGACGATGCGCTCGAGGTCCAGGTCGGAGGCGGGCGAGAGGGCCAGGCGCAGGTAGGCGGCCGCGTCCTTCACCTCGGCCCGGTCGTAGAAGCTGGTGCCGCGCACGATGACGTAGGGGATGCGGGCCGCCCGGAGCTGCGCCTCCAGCGGCCGGCTCTGGGCGTTGGTCCGGTAGAGGACGGCGATCTCCTCGCCGTGGGTGCCCCGGGCCCGCTCGGCCGCCACGCCGCGCGCCACGCGCTCCGCCTCGTCGTGCTCGTCCTGCCCCACCAGCAGCGCCAGCGGATCCCCCGGGCCGGCCTCGGTCCAGAGCCGCTTGTCGCGCCGCAGCCGGGCCCGCGAGATGACGGCGTGGGCGGCGTCCAGGATGGTCCGGGTGGAGCGGTAGTTGCGCTCCAGCTTGACCACCTTGCAGCCCTCGAGGTCGCGGTCGAACTCCAGGATGTTGCGGACGTCGGCGCCGCGCCAGCGGTAGATGGCCTGGTCGTCGTCGCCCACCACGCAGACGTTGCGGCGAGCGCCCAGGAGCAGCTTGAGGAGCCGGTACTGCACCGGGTTGGTGTCCTGGAACTCGTCCACCAGCAGGTGGCGGAAGCGGCCGGCCCAGCGGGCCCGCAGGAGGTCGTCCTCCTCCAGCAGCCGCACCGGCCGCACCAGCAGGTCCCCGAAGTCCACCGCGCCCGCCCGCGCCAGCGCCGCCTCGTACTTCGCGTAGAGGTCGCGGGCCAGCGACCCCTCCACGTCGCCGGCGGGCGGCTTGACGGCCCCGGGGAGGAGCGCCTCGTTCTTCCAGCGGTCGATGCGCCAGAGCACCTCGCGGGCGGTGAGCGGCTCCCCCTCGTCGAGCCTGGCCTCGGCGAAGAGCCGCTTCATGAGCCGGAGCTGGTCGTCGGTGTCGTAGATGGCGAAGGCCGGCGGCAGCCCGGCCCGGGCCGCCTCGCGCCTGAGGAAGCGGGCGCCGAAGGCGTGGAAGGTCTGCACCCACAGGTCGGCCGCGGCCAGCCCCAGGAGCCGCTCGAGCCGGGCCTTCATCTCGCCGGCCGCCTTGTTGGTGAAGGTGACCGCCAGCACGTGCCAGGGGAGCACCCCCTCCTCCAGCACCAGCCGGGCGATGCGGGAGACGATGACCCGGGTCTTGCCGGAGCCGGCGCCGGCCAGGACCAGGAGCGGCCCCTCGCCGTGGAGGACCGCCTCTCGCTGTGGGTCGTTGAGGCCTGTCAGGAGCTCGGACATCGGGGTGGGGCAACATAGCCGATGCGGCGGACGCTTCGCAGCCCCGGCGCCGGGCTCGCCGCCGCCCGGCGCCTGGCCGCGAGCAGGCTGCTCGTCGGCAGATCTCCCGACCCTCGCCTGGTCGATTGCCGCACCGGCGCGCCGCGTGCCAGCCTGGCGAATCGCCGCCGCCCGTCCCCTCGCCGCCCGCCGGAGGTCGCATGTCCGCCCAGCCGCCGCCTGGACCCCCCGCCGCCGCGGGCGAGCTCGAGGCGCTGCGCCGGCAGGTGGAGCAGCTCCGGGCCAGCGAGGCCAGCTTCCGCTCGCTGCTCGACGAGTCGAGCGATCCCATCTTCTCCTTCCTGCCCGACGGCACCTACCGGTACGTCAACCAGGCCTTCGCCCGCGGCGTGGGGCGCGCCCGCGAGGAGATCGTGGGCCGGCGCATCTTCGACGTCTTCGAGCCCTCCGAGGCGGAGAAGCGGTTCGCCGTGCTGCGGCAGGTCTTCAGGACCGGGCTGCCCAAGGTCTTCGACGTGCGGGTGCCGCAGCGGGAGGGCGACCGCTTCTACCAGACCACCGTGCAGCCGGTGCTCGACGCCGACGGGGCGGTGGTCTCGGCGATGTGCAGCTCCAAGGACGTCACCGACCGGCGCCGCATGGAGACGGAGCTCACCGAGCGGCTCGGCGAGCTGGAGGCGGCGCTGGCCCACGTGAAGCGGCTGCAGGGGATCATCCCCATCTGCGCCCACTGCCACTCGGTCCGGCGCGACCCGGAGACCTGGCAGCAGCTGGAGACCTACGTCTCCGAGCACAGCGAGGCGCAGTTCTCCCACGGCATCTGCCCCACCTGCGCCGAGCGCCACTTCCCGGGCGGCACGTAGCCGCGTCGGCGCGCCGGGGCGCCCGTCGCGGCGCTCGCCGGGGGGGCCGCCGGGAGGTAGATTCCGCCTCCGGTGGCGCCCCCCGTCCGCATCGTCCCGCTCGGCGGCCTCGGCGAGGTCGGCATGAACTGCCTGGCCGTCGAGGCCGGCGGCCGCATCGCCGTCGTCGACTGCGGCGTGCTCTTCCCCGACGAGAACGTGGGGGTGGACGTCATCGCGCCGGACCTGACCTGGCTCCTCGACCGGCGCGCGCAGGTCGGCGCGGTCTTCCTGACCCACGGCCACGAGGACCACGTGGGCGCCCTCCCCTTCCTGCTGCGCCACCTCTCGGTCCCCGTCTACGGCACCCGCTTCACGCTCGCCGTGGTGAAGGGGCGGCTCGCCGAGGCCGGGCTCACCGCCGACCTCCGCGAGGTGGCGCCGGGCGACGTGCGGCCGGCCGGCGAGGAGGGCGCCCCGCTCTCCGCCGAGTTCATCGCGGTGACCCACTCCATCCCCGACGCCTGCGCCCTGGCGCTGCGCACGCCGCAGGGGACCGTCGTCCACAGCGGCGACTTCAAGCTCGACGAGCGGCCGGTGGCCGGGCCGCGCACCGACCTGGGCCGCCTCGAGGCGCTCGGCCGGGCCGGGGTGCGGCTCCTCCTCTCCGACTCCACCAACGCCGAGCAGCCCGGCAGCAGCCTCTCCGAGTCGGCGGTGGGGCCGGCCCTGGCCGACGTCATGCACGACGCCACCGGCCGGGTCTTCGTGGCCACCTTCGCCTCCAACGTCCACCGGCTGCAGCAGGTGGTGAACGCCGCCGCCGCCAGCGGCCGGCGGCTGGCGCTGCTGGGGCGCGGCATGGTCGAGACCTTCGAGATCGCCCGCGGGCTGGGCCACCTCACCGAGCCCCGCTGGCTGCCGGTGCAGGCCGACGAGGCCCGCCGCCTGCCGCGCCGCGAGCTGTGTGTCCTCACCACCGGCACCCAGGGCGAGCCCCGCTCCGCCCTGGCGCGGCTGGCCCGCGGCGAGCACCCCGACCTGCGCGTCGAGCCGGGCGACACGGTGGTCCTCTCCTCGCGCCGCATCCCGGGCAACGAGCTCTCGGTGGGCCGGCTGGTGGACGACCTGTGCCGCCGGGGCGCCGCGCTGCTGGGGGACTCGGTGCGCCGCGAGGGCGAGCCGCCCCTCCACGCCTCCGGCCACGCCCACGAGGGCGAGCAGCGGCGCCTGCTCTCGCTGGTCCGACCGGAGCACTTCGTGCCCGTCCACGGCCAGTACCGCCACCTGGCCCGGCACGTGGCCCACGCCGTGGCCGAGGGGGTGGCGCGGGAGCGCTGCCACCTCCTCACCGACGGCCAGGTGCTGGAGCTCGACGACGCCGGCGCCCGGGTGCTCCCGGAGCGCGCCCCCACCGGCCGCGTCTACGCGGTGCGCGACGAGCTGGGCGCCAGCGACGTGCCGCACCTCGTGGTACAAGACCGCCGCCTCCTCGCCGAGGCCGGCCTCTGCATCGCCGTGCTGGCGGTGTCGCGCACCACCGGCGCCATCGTGCGCGGCCCCGACCTCTTCGGGATGGGGGTGGCCGGCCTGCCGGGGAGCGAGGACGAGATCCGGGGCGAGATCCTGCGCGCCGTGGAGGCGCTCAGCGCCGAGGCCCGGGCCGACCAGGCCGAGGTGCAGGAGGCGGTCCGGTCGGCGGTGCGGCGGTTCTTCAGGCGCACCACCGGGCGCAGGCCCGCGGTGCTGCCGGTGGTGCTGGAGCTCTAGCGGCTCCTCTAGGAGGGAACGGACATGCCCAGCTTCGACGCGGTCAGCGAGCTCAACATGATGGAGGTCGAGAACGCCTGGAACCAGGCGCAGAAGGAGATCGCCCAGCGCTTCGACTTCAAGGGCACCTCCACCACCATCGAGCGGGACAAGGAGCTCGACTTCGTCCTCAAGGCCAACAGCGAGGGGCGCTGCGAGGCCGCGCTGGGCGTCCTCATGGAGAAGCTGGCCAAGCGCGGCGTCCCCATGAGCGGGCTCGACGCGCAGAAGGTCGAGCCGGCCGGCGGCGCCACGGTGCGCCAGGTGGTCAAGCTCAAGAAGGGGCTCAAGTCGGAGGACGCCAAGAAGATCGTGGCGGTCGTCAAGGAGTCCGGCCTCAAGGTCCAGGCCGCCATCCAGGGCGAGGCGGTCCGGGTCACCGGCAAGAAGCGCGACGACCTGCAGGCCGCCATGCAGGCCATCCGCGCCGCCGCCCTGCCCATCCCCATCGTCTTCAACAACTTCCGGGATTAGGCCGGCCCGGGGCGTAAGCTCCGGCGCGTGACCGCCCCGCTCGCCTTCCCCCCCGGCTTCCTCTGGGGCGCCACCACGGCCGCCCACGCCGTGGAGGGCGGCAGCCCGCCCAGCGACTGGTGGATCTGGGAGCAGGTGCCCGGCCGGGTGGCCGACGGCACCACCTCGCGGCTCGGCGCCGGCTGGTGGGAGCGGGCCGACGAGGACTTCGTGGCCGCGGCCAGGCTCGGCCTGACGGCGCTGCGCTTCTCGGTGGAGTGGAGCCGGGTGGAGCCGGACCAGGGGCGCTTCGACGAGGCGGCGCTGGCCCGCTACGCCGCCTGGGCCGAGCGGCTGCGCGCCCTCGGCCTCGAGCCGGTGGTCTGCCTGCTGCACGGCACGCTGCCGGCCTGGCTGGCCGCCCGCGGCGGCTTTCGCCGGCCCGAGGCGGTGGAGCGCTTCGCCCGCTTCGCCGACCGGGTGGCGGTGGGGCTCTCCGACCGGGTCCGCTGGTGGCTCACGGTGGACGACCCGGCCGGCCTGGTGCGGCGCGGCCTGCTGGACGGGACCGCCCCGCCGGGCCGCCGCGACTTCGCCGCCGCCCTGGCCTCGGCGCGCCACCTGGCCCAGGCCCACGCCGCCGCCTACCGGGTGATCCACCGGCGCGTCGAGGGCGCGCTCGTCTCGGCCGGCGTCCAGGTGACGCCCCGTCCTCCGGCCGACCCGGGCTCGCTCCTCTCCCGCGGCGCCGCCTGGCTGCACGACTGGCTGGAGAACCGGGCCTGGCTCGAGTCCACGCTGGAGGGGCGGCTCCGCCCGCCGCTGGGGGCGCTCACCCGGCTCGGCGACGGCCGCTGCACCCACGACTTCATCGGCGTCCAGGCCGAGGGCGACGCGCTGGCCGGCGCGGCCCTGGAGCTGTCGCGCCACGGCCGGCCGCTGCTGGTGTCGAGCCACGGGCTGCCCGGGCGCGAGCCGGGGCCGCTGCTCGCCTCGCTGGCCGGGCTGCACCGGGCCATCCGCGCCGGCGCCGACGTGCGCGGCTACCTGCACCGCTCGCTGGTGGACGGCTTCGAGTTCGGCGCCGGCCACACGCAGCCGGCCGGCCTCCTCGAGGTGGACCGGGCCTCGCAGGCCCGCACCCTCTCGCCGCGCGGCGTGGCGCTGGGCGAGGTGGCGCGCGGCCAGGGGGGCCCGGCGGCTCGAGGTCCGCCGGGTCGCATTGCCCCGGCCGACCCGCCCTGCTAGATCCCGCCGCGCCATGTCCTCCCGCGTCTACCTGCACACGCTCGGCTGCCCCAAGAACCGGGTCGACTCCGAGGTCATGCTCGGCACCCTCACCGAGGCCGGCTACCGGCTGGTGCAGGACCCGGCCAAGGCCGACGTCATCGTGGTCAACACCTGCGGGTTCATCGAGAGCGCCAAGGTGGAGTCGGTGGAGGCCATCGTCGAGCTGGCCGACTGGAAGCGGACCGGGCGCTGCAAGAAGCTGGTGGTGGCCGGCTGCCTGGTGCAGCGCCACGCCGAGGAGCTGGCCCGGGAGCTGCCCGAGGTGGACCACTTCCTCGGCACCGGCGCCTACCAGGACATCGCCGACGTGGTGGCCGGGGCGCAGGCCGCCCGCCTCCTGGTGCCGGATCCGGACTTCGTCCACTCGGCCTCGAGCCCGCGCATCAACTCGCTCCCCGCCCACACCGCCTACCTCAAGATCGCCGAGGGCTGCGACAACGCCTGCGCCTTCTGCATCATCCCCAGGCTGCGCGGCGCCCAGCGCTCCCGCCCCATCGACGACCTGGTGGCCGAGGCCGGGCAGCTGGCGGCGCAGGGCGCGGTGGAGCTCAGCCTGGTGGCGCAGGACCTCACCGCCTACGGCCAGGACCTGCCCGGCCGGGTGCGGCTGGTCCACCTCCTGCCCGAGCTCTGCCGGGTGGAGGGGATCCGCTGGATCCGGCTCCACTACGCCTACCCGCGCGACTTCCCGGTGGCCCTCATGGAGGCCATCGCCGACCAGCCCAAGATCGTGAAGTACCTGGACATGCCGCTGCAGCACTCCTCCGACCGGCTGCTGCGCGCCATGAAGCGGGGGCGCGACGCGGCCTTCCTGCGGGACCTGCTGGCCAGGCTGCGGCGCACCGTGCCGGACCTGGCGCTGCGCACCTCGCTCATCGTGGGGCTGCCCGGCGAGACCGAGGCCGACTTCGCCGACCTGCGCGCCTTCGTGGAGGAGCAGCGCTTCGAGCGGCTCGGCGTCTTCGAGTACTCCGCCGAGGAGGGGACGCCGGCCGCCGAGATGCCGGGGCAGGTCCCGGCCGAGGTGAAGCGGGAGCGCTTCCGGCGGATCATGGAGGTGCAGCGCGACATCAGCGCGGACCACCAGCGGGCCATGATCGGCCGCACCGTGGAGGTGCTGGTGGAGGGGCGCGCCGAGGAGACCGAGCACCTGCTGGCCGGCCGGCACGCCCAGCAGGCGCCGGAGATCGACGGGATCACCTACCTCAACGACGGCGTGGCCTACCCCGGCGAGCTGGTCCGGGTCGAGATCACCGACGCCTCCGACTACGACCTGGTCGGCAAGGTGGTGGGGCGCGGCCCGCCCCGCCCGCGCGCCCAGCTGCCGGCGGCGAGGAGGGCCGCCCCGCCCCGCCGGCGCGGCGGCCTCACCGTCCTGCGCTAGGATGAAACGGCCTGTCAATCGGGGACGTGTGGTTAGCATTGGTTGATCGGCTTCGTTCGAGCAGGGGGCGCCCAGGCAGCGGGCGGGCGGGGAAGCACCGACGACGAGTCACTCTAG
>JAJYAW010000119.1 GCA_021779335.1 Myxococcales bacterium
GCACCGCCGCGCCCTTGCCCGGCGGTGCCGCCGCGCCCCTTGCCGGCGGTGCGGCCGCGCCGCCCATCACGCTCGACGAGGCCCTGGCCCTGGCCGCCCGCCAGAGCCACGACCTCGCCATCTCCCGGGCCGACGCCGCGCTGGCCGGCGCCGACACGCTGGCCGCCTGGCAGGGGCTGCTGCCGCGGCTCGACCTGACGAGCTCCGCCGGCCACCAGTTCTTCGGGGCCAGCAAGGCCCTGCAGTTCGACGCCACCACCAGCACGCTGGTGCCGGCCGGCGCCTCCGACTACGCCAGCTACACCCTCGGCCTCCAGCTGGTCCAGCCGCTCGTCGACCTCTCCGCCTGGCGGCGGCGCGACCAGGCCGTCGCCGCGCGCCGGGCCGCCGACCGCACCTACGACGAGGCCTCGCTCTCGGTGGCCTTCGACGTGACCCGCCGCTTCTACGACCTGGTGAGCGCCACGCGCTCCCTGGCCGTGCTGGAGAAGGCGGCGCGGCGCAGCGAGGAGCTGGTGGGCCGGGCCGACGCCCTCTTCGCGGCCGGGCGCGCCCAGAAGGCCGACACCTTCACCGCCCGGGTCAACCTGGGCAACGACCGGATCGCGGTGGAGCAGGCCCGCACGCGCCTGGTGCTGGCCCGCGCCGACCTCGCCACCTCCCTCGGCCAGCCCGGGGACGCCGCCCTGGAGGTGGTCCCTCCGGCCGGGCTCGACGGCACGGTCCTGGCCGGCCAGGAGCCGCCGCCGCTCGGCGAGCTCGTGGCCAAGGCCCTGAAGCACCGCCCCACCGTGGCCGCCGCCGCCGCGCAGGTCGAGGCCGCCGACGCCGGCGTGGGCCTGGCCGAGGCCGGCTACCTGCCGACGCTCTCGGCCCAGGCCTCCTACGGGCGGAGCAGCACCAGCAACCCGGTCGGCTCGGACGGCGCCTTCGGCAACCCGAGCCGCGCCTACGCCGCCAACGTCGGCGTGGTGCTGAACTGGAACCTCTTCGCCGGCCGCTCCACCGAGGCGGCGGCGCAGCGCGCCCGCATCTCGGCCGAGCGGAGCCGCGCCACCGCGGCGCGCACCCTGGACGGCGTGGCCCGCGAGCTCACCGCCGCCCGCCAGACCGTCATCGGCCAGGCGCGCCAGGTGGCGCTGGCCGAGGAGAACCTCGGCGCCGCCGATCAGGGGCTGGCCCTGGCGCGCCAGCGGCTCGAGGCCGGGCTGGCCTCGCAGCTCGAGGTCCGCGACGCCTCCCTCAAGCTCACCCAGGCCGAGCTCTCGCTCGTGCAGGCCCGCATCGACCACGCCGTGGCGCTCGCCGACCTGAACCGCGCCGTGGGAGGAGCCCTCTAGATGGACGCCCAGACCAACGTGCCCCCGACCATGACCCCGCCCGCCCCCCCCACCGCCCCCCCCGCCCCGGTCCGCATGAGCTGGTCCAGGCGCGTCCTGGCCGCCCTCTTCGTGCTGGTCGTCGCCGGGGTGGTGGTCCTCTCGGTCCGGCCCAGGCCCACGCCGCCCATCACGGTGCAGGAGGCCACGGCGCGCCGGGGGCCCATCACCCGCGTCGTCACCGGCGGCGGCAAGCTGCAGGCCGCCACCGAGGTGAAGCTCTCCTCCAACATCACCGGCGACCTGGTGGCGCTCTCCATCCGCGAGGGCGACCACGTCACCGCCGGCCAGGTGCTGGGCCGCATCGACGCGCGCCGCTACTCGGCCCAGCTGGCCCAGGCCGAGGGGGCGCGCAACAGCGCCGCCGCCGACGTGGAGGTGCAGCGGGTGCGGACCGCCGCGCTCGACGCCGAGTACCGGCGGGTGGCCGCGCTGGCCGCCTCCCAGAACGTCAGCGCCGCGGAGCTCGAGAAGGCCCGCGCCGACCTGGACGGCGCGCGCGCCCAGACCACCTCGGCGGTGCAGCGGCTGGCCCAGGCGGACGCCGCGCTGCGCGAGGCGCGCCACCAGTTCTCGCTCACCACCATCACCTCGCCCATGGACGGCATCGTCACCCAGCGGCTCAAGCAGGTGGGCGAGCGGGTGCGCGGCTCGGACTTCTCCGAGGACGTCATCATGGTCATCGCCACCCTCTCCAAGATGGAGATGAAGGCCGAGATCGGCGAGCACGAGGTGGTCTTCGTCAAGGAGGGCGACCCGGCCGACGTCGAGGTGGACGCCTTCCCGGACCGCAAGTTCAAGGCGCGGGTGGTGGAGGTGGCGCGCAACGCCACCGTCAAGAACGCCGGCACCGACCAGGAGGTGACCACCTTCATCGTCCGCATGGCGCTCGTCGACCCGCTGCCCGGCGCGCTCCCGGGGATGAGCGCCCAGGCCTCCATCTCCACCGACACCCACCAGGACTCGGTGGTGGTCCCCATCGCGGCGGTGACGGTCCGTCCGGAGAAGGACCTCAAGCCCGGGACCAAGGAGGTGGCCGAGCTGCCGACCCCCGCCGCGGCGCCGCCGGTGCCGGGCCAGAAGGTCCGGAGGGAGCCCCTCAAGAAGGTGGTCTTCGTGGTGCAGGACGGCGTGGCGCACGTCCGTCAGGTCGAGACCGGCCTGGCCTCCGACACCGAGATCGAGATCGTCTCCGGGCTGCAGGCCGGCGAGAAGGTGGTGGAGGGGCCCTACCGCGTCCTCTCCAAGGACCTGGCCGACGGCAAGCCGGTGAAGGAGGAGGAGCTCGGGAAGCAGGGCGCGGCCGGGAAGGCGCAGGGGACATGAGCGGACCGCTCATCTCCATCGACCGGCTGACCCGCCACTACGTGGTGGGCGGCGAGACGGTGCGGGCGCTCGACGGCGTCTCCTTCGACATCGGGCAGGGCGAGTGGGTGGCCATCGTGGGCCAGTCGGGCTCGGGCAAGTCGACCCTCATGAACCTGCTCGGCTGCCTCGACACCGCCACCTCCGGCACCTACCGGCTCAACGGCGCCGACGTGGAGACGCTCTCCGACGACGCGCTGGCCGACCTGCGCAACAGGGAGATCGGCTTCGTCTTCCAGACCTTCCAGCTCCTGCCGCGCGCCACCGCGCTGGCCAACGTGGAGCTCCCCCTCGTCTACCGGGGCCTGCCGCGGCGCGAGCGACGCGCGCTGGCCGAGACGGCCCTGCGCCAGGTCGGGCTGGCCAACCGGATGCACCACCGGCCCAACGAGCTCTCCGGCGGCCAGCGGCAGCGCGTCGCCATCGCCAGGGCGCTGGTGGGCGATCCCTCCATCCTGCTGGCCGACGAGCCCACCGGCAACCTCGACTCGCAGACCGGGGAGGAGATCGTGCGGCTCTTCGGCGAGCTCCACGCCCGCGGCCACACCCTCATCCTGGTGACCCACGAGCCCAGGCTGGCGGCCCGCTGCCCGCGCGCCATCAAGCTCATGGACGGGCGCATCCTGGGCGACGGCCCGGGCGCCGAGGTGGCGGCGCTCCAGGCGACGCGGGCGGTGGGCACGTGACCGAGGCGGCCCGCCCCGACCGCCCCCGGCGGGCCCGCCGCGGCGTGATCCGCCTGGCCTCCGAGACCGGCGAGGGGCTGCGCATCGCCCTCTCCGCCCTCGTGAGCAACACGCTCCGCTCCTTGCTCACGACGCTGGGCATCGTCATCGGGGTGATGACGGTCATCGCCATCGTGGCCATCATCGACGGCCTGAACCAGAGCTTCGCCACCCAGATGGGCGGCCTGGGCGCCCACACGCTCTACGTGAGCAAGTGGAAGTGGATCATGTCCGGGAACGACTGGTGGGAGCAGCGCAACCGCAAGGACATGGGGCGCGCCGAGTTCGAGGCGGTGAGCCGCGAGGCCACCCTGGCCACCGCGGTGGCCCCCTTCGTCTCGCTCGACGCCACGCTGACCTCCGGCCAGGCGGAGCTCACCCGGGTGCGGGTGCGGGGCACCAACCAGGACTACGAGGTCGCCAACGGCGTCACCGTCGCCGCCGGCCGGTTCCTCTCGCCGCCCGACGTGGAGCTCTCCCGCAGCGTCATGGTGCTCGGGCCCAACCTGTCGGACAAGCTCTTCCCCGGCCTGCCGGCCGCCGAGGTGGTGGGCCGGCGCCTCCGCGTCATGGGGCGCCCCTTCACGGTGATCGGGGTCCAGACCCGCCGAGGGCGGCTCATGGGGCTGGACCTCGACTCCGAGGCGACCCTCCCCTGGACCACCTTCCTCCGCGACATGGGCGCCAAGCGGACCATCTCGCTCGCGGTCACCTCCGAGCCCGGCCAGGGCCAGGCGCTCGAGGACCAGCTCATCGGCATCCTCCGCCGGGTGCGGCGGGTCCCTCCCGGCAAGCCGGACGACTTCTCCGTGAACCGCCAGGAGCAGCTGCAGCGCCTCTACCACCAGCTCACCGGTGCGCTCTACGGCGTGGCCATCGGCGTGGGGCTCATCACGCTGCTCGTGGGCGGCATCGGCATCATGAACATCATGCTGGTCTCGGTCACCGAGCGGACCCGGGAGATCGGGGTGCGGCGGGCGCTCGGGGCCCGGCGCCGCACCATCCTCCTGCAGTTCCTCGTCGAGTCCTCGCTGGTCTCCATGCTCGGCGGCGCGGTGGGGACGGCCCTGGGCTTCCTGGTGGCGTGGCTCCTCGCCCTCACCACCCCCCTCGCGGCCGCCGTGACCCCCGGGGCGGTGGGGCTCGGGCTCGGCTTCTCGGCGGCGGTCGGGCTGCTCTTCGGCTCCTGGCCGGCCTGGCGGGCCGCCAACCTCGATCCGGTGGAGGCGCTGCGCTACGAATGACCGCCCTCCTCGACAACCTGGCCATGGCGCTCGGGACCCTCCGGGCCAACCCGCTCCGCTCGGCCCTGACCCTGCTCGGCATCGTCATCGGGTCGATGACGGTGGTGGCCATGATGTCGCTCACCGAGGGGCTGCGCCTCAAGGTGAAGGACGACCTCGCCCTGCTCGGGAGCGACTCCTTCGCCGTCTCCAAGTGGCCGGCCCCGAGCTTCGGCGACCAGGACTGGCACAAGTACGAGGCCCGCAAGCCCATCACCCGGGAGATGGGGGAGGCGCTCCGGTCGCTCCCCCACGTCTCGGGGGTGAGCATCGAGGAGAGCTACCAGCGCCCCTTCGCGGTCTCGACGAACCAGCGGTCCACCAAGCCGGTCATCGAGGTGGTCGGGGCGGTCCCGGACGTGGCCCGCTCCCGCTCGGTCTCGCTGGCGGCCGGGCGGATGCTCAACGACACCGACGTCCAGCTCTCCCGCAAGGTGGCGGTCATCGGGGCCGACGTGGCCGACCTCCTCTTCCCCGATCCGGCCGCGGCGCTGGGCCAGGAGATCCGGATCAAGGGGGCCAGCTTCGAGGTCATCGGGGTGTCCGAGCGGATGGGCTCGATCCTGGGCCTGGAGTCGAAGGACGGCTTCGTGCTGCTGCCCTGGACCGCCTTCGAGCTCGCCCTGGGCCGGGTGCAGAACAACAACCTGGTGGTCATCGCCAGCTCGTCCGAGGACGTCCCCAAGGCCATCGACGAGGTGGTGACCACCCTGCGGCGGCTCCGCGGCGTGGCCCCGCAGGACGAGAACGACTTCGACTACTTCACCAACGACTCGGTCAACAAGATGTTCGACAACCTGGCGCTCATCATCAACGCGGCCAGCCTGGGCGTCTGCGCCCTGGCGCTGCTGGTGGGCGGCATCGGCATCATGAACATCATGCTGGTCTCGGTGACCGAGCGGACCCGCGAGATCGGCGTGCGCATGGCGCTGGGGGCGCGGCGCCGCCGCATCCTCACCCAGTTCGTCTTCGAGGCGGTCACGCTCTCGGGCCTGGGCGGCGTCATCGGCGTGCTGCTGGGGGCCGGGGTGGCCGTCGGGGCCCGCGAGCTGGTCCAGGTTCCGGCGAGCGTCCCGGCCTGGGCGGTGCTACTGTCCCTCGCTTCCGCGTGCGGGGCGGGGCTCCTCTTCGGCATCTACCCCGCGGCCCGAGCGTCCAAGCTCGATCCCGTCGAGGCCATGCGGACCGAATAGGAGCGCGCAGCCCGTGGACAAGAAGAAGCTCTGGGCCGAGGTGAAGGGCTGGACCTTCACCATCCTGGCGGTGCTGGCCTTCCGCACGTTCCTCTACGAGGCGGTCTACATCCCGTCGGGCTCGATGATCCCGACCCTGCAGATCGGCGACTACGTGGTGGTGGAGAAGTGGGCCTACGGCGCCCGGCTCCCCTTCACCTCCGCGGCGCTCTTCGACTGGTCCTCGCCGAAGCGGGGCGACATCGTGGTCCTCCTGAACCCCAGCGGCGGCCCCAGCACCGACGACCTCATCAAGCGGGTGGTGGCGGTGGCCGGCGACCAGGTGGAGATCCGCGACGGCCACCTGGTGGTGAACGGCCGCCCGGTGGAGCGCCAGGAGCAGCCCGGGCCGTGCACCTACTGGAACCTCCAGGACCGGGGCGGCTGGGTCGAGGAGCCCTGCCTGAGCTACGTGGAGCACCTCGACGGCCACACCTACCGCACCTACTGCACGCCCGGCCGCGCCTGCGGCGACGTGCCCTCGCAGACGGTGCCGCCGGGGGAGGTCTTCCTGGCGGGCGACCACCGCGACCACTCGGCCGACAGCCGGGTCTTCGGGCCGGTGCCGGTCAACCGCATCAAGGGGCGGGCCTGGGTGGCGCTGGTCTCCTGGGGCGAGCACGGCCTGCGCTGGCACCGGCTGTTCCACCGGGTCGACCACTAGCCGCCGCCGGCGCCTGGCCGGACCCCGCCAGGGCCTGCGGCGTTTGGCCCCGTCCTTCGCCGCCTCCACCTCCGCGCCTATGCTCTCGGCCGGAGGTCCCTCCGATCATGGCGCCGCCGGCACCGCGCGTCCCGTCGAGCACCGCTCGCCCGTGGGCCACCCCGGTCGAGGCGCTCCTCGGCGACCTCGGCGCCGCGCCGGGCGGGCTCTCCGCCGCCGAGGCCGCCGCGCGCCTGGCGCGGCAGGGCCCCAACGAGCTGCCCGAGCCGCGCGGCCCGTCCTGGCTGCGCGAGCTGGCGGCGCAGCTCACCCACTTCATGGCGCTGCTGCTCTGGGCCGCGGGCGGGCTGGCCTTCCTCTCGGGGATGCCCGAGCTCGGCTGGGCCATCTGGGCGGTGGTGCTGGTGAACGCCGCCTTCTCCTTCTGGCAGGAGCGGCGCGCCGGCAAGGCCCTGGCGGCGCTGCGCCGGCAGCTCCCGCACGACGCGCGCGCCTGGCGTGACGGGGCGCTCGCGCTGGTGCCGGCCCGCGCCCTGGTCCCGGGCGACGTCGTCGAGCTCGGCCTGGGCGACCTCGTCCCGGCCGACGCCCGGCTGCTGGCGTCGGACCGGCTGCGCCTCGATCTCTCGCTCCTCACCGGCGAGTCCGCGCCGGTGGCGCGCGCCCCCGCGGCGGCCGAGCCGCTCTGCGCCGGCGCCGCGGACGCCGCCTCGGTGGTGCTGGCCGGCAGCACCGTGGTGGGCGGCCGCGGCCGGGCGCTGGTGTACGCCACCGCCGGCGCCACCGCGCTCGGCGAGGTGGCCCGGCTCACGGCGGGCGTGGTGCGCGAGCCCTCCACGCTGTCGGTGCAGGTGGCCAGGCTGGTGCGCGCCGTCACCGGCCTGGCGGTGGCCATGGGGCTGGTGGTCTTCGCGCTGGCCCACTGGCTGGTGGGGCTGACGCTGCCCGAGGCGCTCCTCTTCGCCATCGGCATCGTGGTGGCCAACGTGCCCGAGGGGCTGCTGCCCACCGTGACCCTGGCGCTGGCGCTGGGCGTGCAGCGCATGGCGCGGCGGCGCGTGCTGGTGCGCCGCCTGCCGGCCATCGAGACGCTCTCGGCCGTCACGGTGGTCTGCACCGACAAGACCGGCACGCTCACCGAGAACCGCATGTCGGTGCGGGCCGCCTGGACGCCGGCCGGCCCGGCGCCGCTCCTGGCCGGCCTGGCCGAGGGGCCCCTGCGCCTCCTGCTGGCGGCCGGGGCGCTCTGCACCGAGGCCGCCACCGTGACCGGGCCGGGCGAG
>JAJYAW010000120.1 GCA_021779335.1 Myxococcales bacterium
GTCGAGGAGCGGCCCGACCTCGGCGGCGGGCACCCCGTGGAGCAGCGCCGCCAGCCGTAGCCAGGGGGCGGCCGGATCCGGCGGCAGCGCCGCCGCGATGGCGCCGGCGCGGCGCCGCGCCGCCGGCGGCAGCGCGGCCAGCGGCGGCAGGATAACGCCGAGCAGGCCCGTGACGGTGAGCAGCTCGACGGCGTGCGCCACGTGCGGGGCCGCCACCAGCCGCGCCAGCTCCTCGCAGACCCGCTCCTGCGACACCTTGCGGACGATGGGCAGGGCCGGGGGGATGGCGGCCATGGTGAGCGGCTCGAGCTCGAAGCCGAGCTGGGCGGCGAAGCGGACCGCCCGGAGCGGGCGCAGCCCGTCCTCGCCGAAGCGGGCGGCCGCGTCGCCCACGGCGCGGATGGTGCGAGCGCCCAGGTCCCGCTGCCCGCCGTGCGGATCCGCCAGCTCGGCGGCGAGCGGATCGAAGGCCATGGCGTTCATGGTGAAGTCGCGCCGGGCCAGGTCCTCCACGAGATCGGTGTGGAAGGTGACCGACTCCGGGCGCCGGCCGTCCAGGTAGGCCCCCTCGCCGCGGAAGGTGGTGACCTCGACCTTGTGGGCCTTGTCCACCAGGACCGTGACGGTGCCGTGGGCGATGCCGGTGGGGATGACGCGCGGGAAGAGCGCCAGCACCTGCTGCGGCGTGGCCGGCGTCGCGAGATCGAAGTCGGTGCGCGGGCGCCCCAGCAGGAGGTCCCGCACCGCGCCGCCGACGAGCCAGGAGCGGTGGCCGGCCTCGGCGAGGCGCCGCAGCACGGCCAGGATCTCGGGCGGGAAGGTGGCCCGGCGGAGGGCGGCGGGCAGCGGCATCGCGCCTCCGGGTGGCTCAGTGGGTGGGTGAGGTCCGGCGCTTCTCGTCGTGCGCCCGGTCCAGCAGCCGGAAGTAGAGCCGGATGAGGCCGAGGCGGGCCTGCGGCGAGAGCGTGTCGACGGCGCCGCGGGCGGCGCGCGGCGAGTCGCGGCAGATGGAGAGGAGCGCCTGCCCCACGTCGTCGGCGTCCTCGCGCGACACCGGGGCGTCGGCCTCCGGCGCCTCGAAGGCCTCGCGGATGGCGTCGGCGTCGAAGAGCGGGTGGTGGCCGCGCAGCCCCTGCACCAGGAGCGAGGAGAGCCGGCCCGGGGCCAGCGTCGAGAGCTTGTCCATCCTTGGAGCCCCTCCTCCCCTCCGCCCGCGTCGAAAGTGGTCCCGGCGGGATTCGAACCCACGGCCCCCGGTTTAGGAAACCGGTGCTCTATCCGGCTGAGCTACGGAACCGATATCTCGTGCCGATCCGGCTCCTGCGGCACGCCCGGGGCGTATACCACCAAGTGCCGGACGCAGGCACTAGGCCGTCGCGCCGCCCCGGCGGGCGCCCGCCGTCGAGCCGCCCGCTTGCCCGCGGCCCAGGGCGCCGTCTACCCTCCACGGATGACCGGACGCCCGCCCTTCCGCCTCCTGGCCGCCCCGCTCGCCGCCGCCGTCCTGGCCGCCTGCGCGGGCTCCTCCTCGACCCCCGCGCCGCCGACGCCGCCGAGCGTGACGCTCCGCCCCTCCGACGGCTTCCTCCTCAACATCGACCGGGGCGGCTCCGTGCAGGGCGAGCCGCTGGCCATCCTCTTCGGCGGCGGGATGCAGCGGGCCACGGTGGTGGTCACCGGGAGCGTGGCGGGCGACGTGCACGCGTCCGCCTGGTCCACCCGCGCCGCCGCCGACGACACGCTCACGCTGACGCTCCCCGCCGGCGCCACCTGGACGGCCGGCAGCGGCCGCACCCTGCACGTGGCCGGCACCGCCGCCAGCGGCGCCGCGGTCTCGGCCGACTTCACCCTCGACGTCGGCTCCTACCAGCCGGTCGTCACCGCGGTGCCGTCGCCGCCGGCGCTCACCACCAACCAGCCGGTGGTGCTCGCCTTCGCCTTCGAGGCGGATCCCGCCACCCTGGTGCTGGGCGGCGCGCTGCCGGCGTCCGCCCACCTGGTGACCTGGGCGACGGATCACGGCAGCGTGACGCTGGCGCCGACCACCGCCTGGGCGTCCCTGGCCGGCCAGGACCTGACCGTGGCCGTCACGAGCGTCCACTCGGCGGCCCTCGCCGCCAGCGGCACCTTCACCTACGACGTGGCGGGCACCAGCCCCGGCGGCGCCCTGGTCCCGGCGAGCGGGAGCCTGGCGCAGCACGGCGCCATCCAGGCCGTCTTCACCACCACCATGGACCAGGCCTCGCTCTCGCTGGGCGGCACGCTGGCGGGCAGCGCCGCCCCGGCCACCTGGAGCACCACCGTCCACACCGACGACACGTTGACCCTCACCCCCGCCACGGCCTGGCCAGGCGGCGCCCAGACGCTCACGGTCGACGCCACCGACCTGGCCGGCCACGCGCTCGTGGCCACCCTCGCCGGGAGCTACGCCGTCACGGTGGACGCCGCCTGCGGCACCGCCGGCGGCGCCTGCGTCAACGCCACCGACTGCGCCTTCACGATGCTCCAGCTCGGCGGCTGGACCTACGGCTGCTTCGTCACCAACCTCGGCACCCCGGCCAGCGTCCCGGCCTGCATCGAGGCGAACGGCGTGACGGCGGGCTGCGCCACCTGCGCCGCCGCCTACGCCAGCTGCGCCGGGGCCAACTGCCTGACCCCGTGCCAGGCCGGCCTCTCGAGCCCCGCCTGCACGAGCTGCCTCGACGCGAGCGGCTGCACCGCCGCCTTCACGACCTGCGCCGGCCGCACCCCGTGACGGACCGCGTCCGCAGCGACCCTCCGGCTCGTCGCAGGCGCTCGGGTGCCTGAACTCGAGCCAGCACTCGACGTGCGACGCGTCCCGACGCACGAGGCCTTGAATGTCGACCCAGAGGACGGTGCTCGCGGTCCCCAGGATGGACTGCCCCACCGAGGAGCGGATCATCCGCATGGCGCTCGAGGGCCTCCTCGACCAGGCTTTGCACCTGAAGGTGACCACCCGGCGGCTCGCCGAGCGGCCAAGCGGGACGCGATGGCTCGCATCCGCGCTCTCCGTCCGGCCTGGGCCTCACTCGTCGTGGTAGGCTCCCCCGCCCAGCCCACTCCATGAGAGCCCTGCCCGTTGCCATCCTGGCCGTCGTGCTGCTCGCCCCGTCGCCCTTCGCCAGCGGGCAGGAGCTGGAGGCGATCGCGCGGTCCGGCCTGCCCGCCCTCAGTCGCAACTGGTCCGGGCCCGAATACGCCCAGGCAGCCGACGTGATCGCAAAGGGGCGCGTGCCGCTGCCCCGCCTCTCGGATCCGGAGGGCGCCGCCATCCTCGCCCGGTTGCTCTCGACCGAGAACCTCAGCCTGTGCCGCAACGCCGCGCTCCCCCTCAAGATGCGACTGCCGGACTTCGCCAAGATCATCGGGAGCACCGGTCAGATCATCATGGTTTACCTGAAGGCGGCGGGTGACAAGCAGTCGGCTCCGCACGAGGAGCTGGCTCGGCTCATGGCCTTCATGCTCCAGGTCTCCGCCCAGGGAGGCGAGCTCGCCGACGAGCTCCTCCTGGAGATCCCGGAGGATGAGACCTACGCGACCCGGATGAATGGCTTGAAGCAGATGCGGTCCGGTCTCACCTCCGTCTTCATCGGCGCCGAGACCTCGCTGGGCGAGACCGGCACCTACGTGGCAGCGGACCTCTCGATCATCCTGGAGGCGATGGCGGCCACCCTGCCCCAGCTGAAGAAGGCCTTCGCCAAGGACGTGGTCATCGAGCTGCGGAGGAAGCTGGAGCGGGATCGGCAGCGCTTCACCGGTGCCGACGGTCTGAGGCTGGATGCGATGATCAGGGAGCTGGCCGTGCAAGAGCCGTTGGCCCCGGCGGGCACGCCGCCCGCAGTGCCCAAGGCCGATCCGACCCCGGGGGCGGCGCCCGCACGCGGCTGAAGGAGGCGTGGGCGGCCGGCGGCGTGCCGGTCGCCTGCGCGAGCTTCCGGGCCCCCGCTCCGCCGCGCCACGATCGACGCGCGGCCGCACGCGAACGGGGCAGCCCACGTGGCCCGTTGCGGCGCGCGGTCGCGTCGCCTTCTCCTCCCCGCATGACCAGCGCGGCGCCGAAGGACACGAAGCGGCTCTTCCTGAAGCTCGGGACTTGATCCCGCACGCTCTTCTTCATCCTGGACCGTGAGTTCGGGCAGCCAGCGGAAGCCGAGGAGCGGGCCGCCGATCCACTGGCCGGCGGGATCCTGCGCAGGGGCCACCAGTGCGGCATGCTCTGGGGCTCGGCGCTGGCCGCCGGGGCCGAGGCCCACCGCCGCCACGCCGACCGCGGCGAGGCCATCGGGGCGGCCCTGGAGACGACCCGGCGCCTGGTCGCGTCGTTCACCGAGCGGACCGGCAGCGCCAGCTGCCGGGACGTCACCGGGGCCGACTTCAAGGCCAGGCTGGGCACGCTGAGGTACGTGCTCGGCGGGGGGGCCTGGCGGTGCTTCCAGCTCGCCGCCGCGTGGGCGCCGGAGGCCATCCGCATCGCGGCGGAGGGGCCCTCGCAGGCGCCCGCCGCTCCGCCTCCTCCGGCCGCGAGCTGCGCCTCGGAGGTCGCCCTGCGCAAGGGCGCCACTGCCCAGCACGTGGTGATGGTCGCCGGCCTCGCCGGCGGGCTCGGCCTCGGCGGCCAGGCCTGCGGCGCACTGGGCGCCGCGGTCTGGCTCGACTCCCTGGCCTGGGGCGAGGCGCACCCGGACCGGATGAAGGACCTCTACGACAACCCGCGCGCCGCGCGAACGGTCGCCGCCTTCGAGGCCGTGACGGACGGCGAGTTCCAGTGCCCGCGCATCGCGGGCCGGCGCTTCGCGACCGTCGAGGAGCACACGGCCTTCGTGCGGAGCGGCGGCTGCGGGACCCTCATCGAGGCGCTCGGGCGGACCTGAGCGAGGCAGAGGACCCCGGCCTCCGGGGGTGGCGGGGCGCCGCTACTTCTTGTCGAGCCACTCCTCGACGCCACCGTGCCGCGAGCAGGCGCCGGTGTGATGCTCGGAGTAGGAGAGCGTGCCGTCCTTGCAGCGCGCGGTCGGCGGGCCCTTGGCCGGATCGGCCTTCTCCAAGGCGCCGCGGGCGGCCGCGGCCGGGCCCTCGGCGGCGCGGGTGGCGCGGGTGCCCTCGTGCTCGGCCCTCTTCTCGACCGCGGTCGTGGCCGCGCCAGCGCCCGCCTTGACCGTGCCGGCCCTGTCCACGCCGCCGTGGCCGCTGCAGGCGCCCCGCCCAGCCTTGGCGGTCGTGCCGTCCTTGCAGGTGACCTCGCCGCCCTCCGCCTCCTTCTCCAGCTTCGCCTTGGCCTTGGCGCCCTTGGCCTCCGCCTGTCCCTTGACCTTCTCGATCTTCTCCTTGGCCCTCGCCTCCTCCATCTCCTTCTTGGCCTTGGCCTTGGCGGCCTTCTCCTCGGCCGCCCGCTTGGTCTCGGCCTTGGCGGTGGCGGCCTTGTCGATCCCGCCGTGTCCGCTGCAGGCGCCGCGGCCGCCCTCGTCGGCGGTGCCGTCCTTGCAGATGACGGAGATCTTGGCCGCGTCGGCCGCGGCCGGGGCGAGCACGAAGGCTGTGACGACGGCGGCGAGGAGGAGGACGCGACGGGTCGAGAGGATCATGGCGTGGGCTCCGTTGGGGTCAGAGGCCGAGCTTCGAGCGCAGGGACGAGAGCCCCTGCTCGAGCGCGCCGCCGGTGGGCAGCTGGCCGTTGGGCGTGAGCTGATCGACGAGGCCGGGGAGGAGTTGCGCCATCGCCTGGCTCACCGCGTCCGGCGACAGACCGTGCTGACTGGCGAGTTGCTTGACCTGACCGCCCAGCGCCGACTCGACCTGCTGCGCCGAGATGGGCTGGTTCTGCCCCGTGCCCACCCACGAGCCGACCACGTCACCCAGCCCCTTCTGCTGCATGGTCTGGACCAGCGCGGACAGCCCGCCGCCCTGGCCCAGCAGGTCGAGCACCGACTTCCCGATGGGCGACGAGGCGACGCCGCCCTTCATCATCGAGTCGGCGGCACCCACCAGCGAATCGAGCAGTCCCATGGTCCACCTCCGGTAGGTTGGCACGGTAGGCCCGCGGCGGGGCCGCGCAAGCGGGCATGCGGAGCGACCCACGGGAGGGACCTCGAACAGCGCCCCAGGCGCACCTCGGGGACCGGGCCAGCGACCGATCGCCGCCGCGCCGAAGCGTGGCGGAGGGGCCATCGCAGGCGCCCGCCGATCCGCCTACCCCCCGCCGGCGCAGACGCAGGGGGTCCCCGGCGTGCCGTCGCAGGACAGGCTGGGATCGGAGGCCAGGGCGCAGTAGCCGGCGCAGCACGGGGTGCCGGCCGGGTCGCAGCTCGCGGTCGCCGACAGGCACGCCTGCGGGGGCGTCCCGCAGGTGCAGGTCGGCTCGCCCGCCGGGCAGGGAGCCACCACCGGGCTGGTCCCCGAGGTGTCGAGGTAGGTGCAGGCGAGCGGGCTGCAGCAGTCGGCGTCGACCACGCAGTGCTGGTCCTGGGGGACGCACAGCTGCGGCACCTGGCAGGTGCCCTCCAGGCACTGGTCTCCGGCGCTGCAGCAGGAGACCGTGCCGGAGCAGCTCTGGCCCGTCGCGGCGCAGACCGCCCCGGTGCCGCAGGCGCCGCTGGTGGCGCCCGCCGGGACGTCGCAGACCAGGCCGGCGCAGCAGTCGCCGTCCACCGTGCAGGTGCCCGTGGAGGCGACGCAGGTCGGCTTGCAGACGTTGCCGACGCAGGCGCCGGAGCAGCAGTCGAGCGCCGAGGCGCAGGCGCCGCCGGAGGCCTTGCAGCTCGCCGGCGCCTGGCAGGTGAAGGCCGGGCTCCCCGACGGGTTCACCCGGCACGAGGCCGGGGCGCAGCAGGACGGGTCGTCGGCGCCGGCGCAGGCCGCGCCGCCCGGCGAGCACGCCGAGGTGGTGGCGCAGCGGAGCACGCCGGCCGCGTCCGGCACGCAGGGGACGCCGTCGCAGCACTGGTCGCGGAACTGGCAGACCGCGCCCGGCTGGATGCAGCAGAGCGGGTTGGCGCCGTCGTAGCCGCTCGGGCAGGTGGCGCTGCCACCCCCGAAGCAGCGCATGATCCCGCTGGAGTCCGCCTTGCAGACGGCCTTCTTGCCGTCGCAGCAGTTCTGCGACGCGTTCACGATGCCGCTGCCGCCGCAGATGTTGCCGGGCGGGTTGCAGCTCTGGCCGTTCGAGCAGGTGAAGTCGTCCTTGGTGGAGCTGTCGGGGGGCGTGGTGCCGGCCGCGTCGCAGAAGACGCCGTAGCCGCCGTGGCCGCCGCAGCAGGCCTCGCTGCCGTTGCAGTAGTCGCCGGTCATGCGGCAGCCGCCGGCCGGCTGGCAGACCTTGGCGCCGCCGCCGATGTCCAGGCACAGGCGGGTGCAGCAGTTGGAGGCGTTGTCGCAGGGGTTCCCGTCCTGGGTGCAGCCGCCGGCGGCGTTCTCGCAGCGCCCCGCCTGGCCCGGGGTCGGCTGGGAGCAGAGGCCCGAGCAGCAGTCCTGCGGCCGCCCGCAGATGTCGCCGTAGGCGTGGCAGGACGCCGAGAGGACGCAGACGCCCCCTTGGCAGCTCGTCGAGCAGCACTCCGAGCCGAGCGTGCAGGCGTTGCCCAGCGTCGTGCAGGTGTAGTTGGTCCCGCTGGACGGGACGGCGGCGCAGGCCTTGCCGGCGCCGCTGCCGCTGCAGAGCCCGGAGCAGCAGTCGGCGGCCACCTTGCACGCCTGGCCGACGCTGGTGCAGGCGGCGCCGCTGCAGGTGCCGCCGGTGCAGGCGAGCGAGCAGCACTCGCCGCCGGCCGCGCAGGCCTCGCCCTCGGCCTTGCAGAAGGCGTCGGTGGTGCAGAGGCCGCCGGCGCAGGCGAGCGAGCAGCACTCGTCGCGGGTCGCGCAGCTGGCGCCGCCGGGCGCGCAGGCCGGCGCCGGGGGCGTGGC
>JAJYAW010000121.1 GCA_021779335.1 Myxococcales bacterium
AGACGCTGCGCCTTGGCATCCCTGGGGTCCGCCTGCGTGCAGGCCCGGGCCCTGGCCTCCGCCACGTCCGCGTCGGCCGGGGCGCGGGTCACCCAGGCCAGCTCGACGCGGAGCTGGGCCAGGGTGCGGAGCACCAGCTGGCGGATGCCGCTGTCCTTCAGGGTGAGGATGAGCGCCTCGGCCTCGGCCAGCGCGGACTCGTGGGGCCTGCCGGCCCCGCGGGCCGCCACGGCCGAGAGCCCGAGCACCCGGCCCAGCTGGCCGCGGAAGATGGCGTGGCGGGGGTTGGCGGCGACTGCCTGACGCCCCCAGCCGATGGCCTCTTCGTACGGCACGCCGTCGTATTGACCGTGCGAGAGCGCCGCCAGGCCCCAGTCGTTGACCAGGTCGAGCGCCCGGGTGGCGGCCCGCGCGCTCCCGGGCTGGAGCCGCCAGACCTGGCGGAGATCCTCCCAGGCCGCCTCGAAGTCCGGCCGTGGGTCCCGCCCCACCAGCAGGGCGCCGTGGCCTCGGGCGACCAGGGCCCAGGACCTGAAGACCCGGCCGAGAACCGGCAGGCGGCCCTGGGCGACGACCCAGCTGGACGCCTCGATCGCCTCGGCCAGGTCCCGGTCACCGGGCTGCCCCGCCTCCTGGGCCCGGCCGGCGCGCAGCAGGAGCGCGAGGGTGAGGGACAGGCGGGGCTCCGAGGCCTCCGGGTCGAGGACCAGCGCCCGCCGGGCGGCGTCGATGGCCACCTCGAGGTGGGCCGAGACGTCCTCACCGGCGTTGTTGAGGAGGTTGGCGGCGTCCCCCGCCACGTTGGCCAGCCCGGCCCACCCGGCCGCGGACGACGGGGCGACCTCGGCCCCCCGCCGGGCCAGCTGGATCGCGTCGAGCAGCGCCTCGCGGAAGGGTCGCCCCAGGTCATAGAGGACGGAGGCGCGATCGCGTGTGGCCCCGGCCGCGGCCTGCAGCGCCGCCGCGGAACCGGGGTCGAGCCGGCGCGCCTCGGCGAGGAGGCGCAGGCCCGCGTCGGCGTGGGCCAGCACCTCCTCGGGCGGCGAGTCCAGCCTGCGCCACAGCCCGTGGATCCCGGAGACCGTGAGCCGGAGCGCCAGGCCGCTGCGCGCCACCCGCAGCGCCTCGTCGGCCCGGGCCAGGGCGGCGACGGCCCGCGCCCGCGCCTGGGCCGGCTTGCCGCCCTCCGCGATCGACACCACGAGCTGGCGCTCGGCGCCGAGCGCGAGCTCGGTCGCCTCCAGCCAGGTCGCGTCGTCCTCGGCCACCGCGCGGAGCGTCTCGACGGCGACCTCGGGCCGGTCCTCGAGGAGGGCCAGGCGCGCCGCGGCCAGCCGCCCCAGCGCGTCGCCCCGCCCGGTGAGCGTGGCCAGGCGGGCCAGCGCGGGGTCGCGCCACTGGAGCTCCGCCTGATCGAGGAGCTGCCGCCGCAGCTCGTCGTCCTCGACCGCGGCGATCCTGGCCTTCTCGCGCTGGAAGCGCTCCCCCTCCGCAGTGGCCAGCGCGTAGGCCAGCTCGGGACGCCGGTCGCCGAGCTCCCAGGCCCGTCGAAGCCAGTCGAGGGCCGCGGCCTGGTCGCCCAGGAGCTGCGCGGCCCGCCCCTTCAGGTAGGCGGCCGGCCCCTCGGCCCGCCCGCCGCGCCGCTCGTCCACCGTCGCCAGCGCCCGCCGGACCTCGGCGAGGGCCGGGCCGAGGTCGTGGGCCGGGAGGAGCTGGGCCATGGTCATCGACTGGTGGAGCGCCTGCGCCTCGGCCCCCAGCCGCGTCGCCTCCAGCGCCTCGAGCCCGGCGCCGTGCGAGGTCCAAGCCGCCACGCCGCCGCCCAGCAGCAGCGCCACCACCGCGGCCGCCAGCGCCCGGGCCGCCATCCGGTTGCGCCGGGCCCAGCGGAGCGCTCGCTCCAGGCGCGGCGCCGGGCGGGCCAGCACCGGCTCGCCGCGCTGGTAGCGTCCCAGGTCCTCGGCCAGCGCCTCGGCGGTGGGGTAGCGCTGGGCCGGCTCCTTCTCCATGGCCTTCGACACCAGCCGCCGCAGCTCCTCGGGCACCTCGGCCGGGAGCGGGGGCGGTGGCTCCTCCAGGATGCGCCGCAGCAGGCTGGACGGGTCGTCCGCCTCGGCCGGACCCGGGTGCGAGGCGCCGCTCGAACCGAAGGGCGGTGCGCCGGCCAGCGCGGCGTAGAGCGTGGCACCCAGCGAGTAGACGTCGGCCCGGAAGTCCACCGGGATTCCGAGCAGCTGCTCCGGCGCCATGAAGGCCAGGGTCCCGGGCGGCAGGCCGCTGCGGGTCAGGCCGCCCTCCTCGCCGCGCGCCAGGCCAAAGTCGGAGACGCGCGCCACCGGCGCGCTGGCCCCGTCCTCCACCAGCACGTTGCCCGGCTTCACGTCGCGGTGGACCAGCCCCTCGCGGTGGGCGGCGTGGACGCCGAGCGCCGCCTGGCGCACCAGGTCCACCCGGGTGGCCTGCGGCAGCGCCGCCGCGCGGTCGGCCAGGCTCCTCCCCTCGACGAGCTGCAGCACGATGCAGGCGCGGCCGCCCAGCGTGCCGACCTCGTGGACCCGCACCACGTGGGGGTCGTCCACCCGAGCCTGCAGCCGGGCCTCGAGGAGCAGCCGCTCCGCCTCGCGCTCGTCGGCGCCGCGGAGGAACTTGACCGCCACGGCCCGCTCCAGCGCCCGGTCCCAGGCGCGGTGCACCTCGCCCATCCCGCCGGCGCCGAGCAGTCCCTTCAGCTCCAGGCGGCCGTCGAGGGCCGGGAGGGGCAGGTTCACGCCGCGGCCTCCAGGGCGACGCGCAGGCGGCGCGCCACCTCCTCCAGGTCCGGCTCGGCGTAGTTGGCGAACCCGATCCGGAACCCGGGCACGGCGCTCCCGTCGAAGGAGAACTGGCGGCCGGGCTGGACCGCCACCCCGCCTTCCAGCGCCCGCGCCGCCCAGGCGTCCACGTCCACGCCCGGGGCCGCCTCCACCCAGAGCGCCAGGCCGCCCTCCGGCGTGGCCACCGAGGCCGCCTGGCCGAGCTCGCGCCGGAGCGCCGCCACCAGCGCGTCGCGGCGGCGCCGGTAGACCCGGTGCATCAGGTTGAGGTGGCGCTCGATCTCGCCGTCCTCCAGCATCTCCGCCATGGCGCGCTCCAACACCGGGTCGCCCTGCTGATCCAGCACCGCGCGCGCCTCCCGCAGCCGGGCCACCAGCGGCGCCGGCCCGTGCACGTACCCGAGCCGCATGCCGGCCGCGAAGATCTTGGAGAGGGCCCCGACGTGGATGACCACGCCGGCCACGTCGCCGGCCGCCAGCGGCGCCGCCGGCCGCCCCTCGAACTGGAACTCGGCGTCGAGGTCGGCCTCCAGCACCGCCACCCGGTGGGCGCGCGCCAGCTCGAGGAGCCGGGCGCGCCGCGGCGCCGAGAGCGGCGCCAGGGTCGGGTAGTGGCGGCGCGGGGCCAGCAAGACGGCGCGGATGGGGCGGGCGGCGAGCAGGCGGGCCAGCGCCTCCACGTCGAGCCCCTCGCGATCGACCGGCAGCGCCAGGCAGCTGGCCCCGGCGCCGGCCAGGGCCTCCCAGGCGCCGCGCGCCCCGAGCGCCTCGACCGCGACCGCGTCGCCCGGACGGATCAGCGCCCGGGCCGTGAGGAACCAGGCCATCTGGACCGAGCGGGCCACCAGCACCCGGTCGGCCGAGGCGGCCATGCCGCGGGTGGCGGAGAGGAGGCGGGCCAGCGCCTCGCGGAGCGCCGGGTGGCCCTGCGGGTCCTCCACCGTGAGCGCCGCCTGCGGGCGGCTGGTGAGGGCCCGCCGGTAGGCCCGGGCCAGCTCGGCCCCGGGGATGAGGCGAGGATCCGGGATGCCGCTCGCCACGCGGAGGAGGTTGCCGGGGGAGGGCGGGCTGAGCTGCGGGGCCGCGCCGGCCAGATCGAAGCCGATGGCCTCGGCGGCCGGGGCCGGCGCGGCGCCGGCGGCCGCCCGGTCCGGCGGGGCCGGGGCCACCGAGCTCCCCACCCCGGGGGTCGAGAGCACCCAGCCCTCGGCCTGGAGCTCGCTGAAGGCCGCCATCACCGTGTTGCGAGAGACGCCGAGCTGCTCGGCCAGCTTCCGGTAGCCGGGGAGGGGATCGCCCGGCTTGAAGCGGCCGCGCCGGATCTCGCCGGCCACCGCCCGCGCGATCTGGAGGTAGACCGGCGCGTCGCCGGCGGGCTCGAGGAAGATGGTGACGGGCTGGCTCAAGGGGGGGGCTGGCGCGCGTCCAGCCGGTCGACTCTAGCCGACGCCTCGGCGATCCGGCAGCCGCATCGCGCCAGCTCGCCCCGAGCGCCCCGGCGGAGCTGTCCCGCGTTCGTGGGGGTGGCCCACCGCCGATCTGGGAATCGGACCTGTGCGCGCCGGACCGCGGCGTGGAGAGTCGCGAGCGCAAGGCTCCCCTCCGCCCAGGACCGCCGTGATCCACGCTGGCTCCACGCCCCGTCCCGACCCGCTTCGAACGGCCGCCCGGCCTGCAGCGAGGCTGCTCGCCGCGGCCCTCGCGGTGGCCGCCGCCAGCCCCGCGCCGGCCCGCGCCGCGGAGCTCACCGCCGTCGACGCCGAGCTGCCGCTGCGCGCCCCGGCGCTGGGTCAGCCGCTCGCCGATGCGCGCCCCCGCTTCGAGATCGGGCTGCCGGCCTCCCGCGGCGAGGCGCTCGTCTACCTCGACGGCGTGGACGTGACGGCGAGCGCGCGGCGCCAGGGGGACCAGCTCACCCTCCAGCCGCCCCAGCCGCTCGCCCAGGGGACCCACGAGCTCACCCTGGTGGTGACCGATCCCGAGGGCGCCACCACCCGCGCCTGGAGGTTCGCGGTGGACCTGGCGGGCCGAGGCGGCCTCCAGGGCTTCGTGAACGGGGGGCTCTCCGCCTCGGCCCAGTCGAGCATCGCCTCCGGCGGGGCCACCGACCGGGTGACGGGCTCCTCCACCCTGGCCCTGACGGCGGGCGCCAAGGCGGGCCGGTGGGAGGCCTCGCTCTCCGGACACGGCGGCTGGTTCCCCGACGCACCTTCACCAACCGTGACAGCCGGTGGCTTCCTCTGGGCCCTCGAGCGCGACCAGGACTCGCTCACCCTGGGTGACGTCTCCGCCAGCGGCACCGGCTACGTGGCGCCCGGCCTCTCGCGGCGCGGCCTGCTCCTCTCGCTGCGGCACCTCGACTCGACGCTGCAGGCCTTCCAGCTGGCCAGCCGGCCGGTCCAGGGGAACGACCTGGGCCTCTCCTACTCCAGCTGGTCGGACCAGCTGCTGGGCGCCTCGCTGGTCTCCGGCCTGCCCGGCGGGATGCAGCTCCAGGCCAGCTACGTCCAGGGGCGCCAGTCGAGCGGCTCCTCCTTCGCCACCGCCTCCATCGACGGCCCGAGCGAGGGGCGGGCCGCCGGACTGGCGCTGTCCGGGACGCTGCTGGGCGCCAGCGTGGCGCTGGAGGGGGCCATCTCCGACCACGACGCCGACACCCGCGACGGGACCCCGGCGGTGAAGGACCGGGCCGGAGCGCTCCGGCTGGGCCGGGCCTTCGGGCCGATCAACCTCTCCGGCCAGTACGAGTGGGTCGGGCCCGGCTTCGAGTCGATCGGCAACCCCGGCGCCACGCGGGATCGGCGGCAGTTCGGCCTCTCGTCCTCCACCTCCCTCGGGCCGGTCAGCCTCTCGGCCTCGGGCGGGCGCGGCAACGACAACGTGGGCGGCGACCCGGCGCGGCCGGTGATCACCAACCTCTCGGGCGGCGCCTCGGTCGGCCTGGCGCTGGCAGGCTGGCCGTCCCTCAACGTCTCCTACGTGCGGGGCCTGATCGGCGCCGAGCGGGTGCCGGCGGGCGTCGAGCCGGTGGACCGGGTGAGCGACGCCGCCTCGGCCTCGCTGGCCTGGGCCCGCGGCGGGTATAGCGCCAGCCTGGCGGCCAACCAGTCCTGGCTGACGGATCGGCGGGCCGGCGGCGCCGGCAGCACCAGCACGGGCCTCTCGCTGGCGCTGTCCGCCCGCCCGGTCACCGCCCTGACCATCTCGCCGACCGGCTCGCGCAGCGTGACCGAATCGGCCGGCGTGACCCGCACCACCGACCTGGCGACCCTCTCGCTGGCGGCCACGCTCTGGCCCAAGGTGCTCACGCTGGCGGGGCAGGGCTCCTGGGCCAAGGTGGCCGCGAGCGACGGCTCGGCCGGCTCGGAGCAGCTCGCCGGCGTGCTCCGGCTCGGCTGGGAGCTGCACCGGCTGCTGGGGCGGCTGGCCGACCACGGGACCGCGGTGCTGGGGGCGAGCGGCCGCTGGTCGCGCGTCCAGCAGACCGGCCCGGCCCCCTCCAGCTCCTCGACCTGGGGCGCGTTCGTGACGCTCGACCTCTACGCGCCCATCCAGCTGGGCCACGCCGGCGGCGGTGGTAGGGGGAGCGACGGGGGTCGCGTGGGTGCCGCCTCCACCGCCGCCGCCGCCGTGGCCGCCGAGGCGCTCGCCGGCAGCCCGCCTCACCGGATCATCGGGACCACCAGGGCCGGCCCGCTCACCTTCAGGAGGGTGGAGCTCACCTTCCGCGACGGCCGGGGCGAGGCCCTCACGGCGCGCGGTGGCGTGCTCCGGGCGCGGGCACGGGTCAGCTACGCCGGCACCGGCGCGCTCCAGGCCCGCTGGCTGGTGGACGGCCGCCCGGTCGAGGACGTGTCGCTGGCCCTCCTCGACGGCGACGAGCTGGTGGTCGAGACCGCCAGCGACGCCACCCTGGCCACCTTCGAGCCCGGGCGCCACTTGGTCTCGCTGGAGCTCCTCCTCCCCGCGCCGCCGCCCGGCTTCCAGGCGCCGGAGCTCACCTACGTGGTGACGGCCGACCAGGCCGCGCCCGCCCCTGCCCCCGGAGGGCGTCCATGAGCACCTCCCGCCTCCAGCGCGCCGCCGTCGCCGCCCTGGCCCTCCTGCTCGGCGCCGGGCCGGGGCGTTCCCAGGCCCAGGGCGTCACGGTGGACGTCAACGTCAACGCCGTCCCCACCACCGGCGGCGCCCTCGGCCTGCGGCGCGTGGCGCTGGCCTTCCCGGACGGCCGCTACGACGCCATGGTCACCCTGGGCGGCGCGCTCGGCGTGCGGGCCACCTTCGACTACCTGGGGACCGGCCTGCTGAACGGGCGGTTCGTGGTGGACGGGCGGCCGCTGAAGGAGTTCAGCGAGCTGCTCACCTACGGCGCCAGCAAGGTCATCGACCTGTCCGCGGTCCCCGGCCTCCCGACCTTCGAGCCCGGGCTCCACGAGGTGACGCTGCAGCTCACCTCGCCCGCCTTCGGCCTGCCGCTCCCCGTGCTCCGCTACGTCGTGGCCACCGGGTCGGCGCCAGGCGCCGGAGCCATCACGCTCCTCGAGCCTGGCCCGGCCACCGCCGCCGCGTTCGACGGCGCCCCCGGGGCCGTGCCGGCCCTCGGCTTCGCCTGGCTGCAGGACGGCGAGCCTGCCCCGACCTACCGGGTGGAGGTGCGGCCCCTCGAGCCCGACGGCACGCCGGCGGCCACGGCGCGCTGGACCGCCCAGGTCACCAGCCCGTCCTGGCGCCTCAGCAGCGCCGCCCCGCCCGGCCCCAAATTCGGGCCCTACGCCTGGCGGGTCAAGGCGCTCGACGCGGCCGGGGCCGTGCTGGCCACCAGCCCGGAGGGACGCTTCACGCTGGTATCGGCCCAGGCGTACCCCATCACCATCACCGAGCCGACCGCCGGCGCCCGCGCCGTCGAGCAGCTCCGCGTCGCCTTCGACTCCGCGCTGGCGCCCCTCCGCTACGAGGCGCGCGCCTACCGGAACGACGCGGCGCTGGAGGAGGACCTCCGGCTGCTCGGGCTGGGGCAGGGGGCCCTGGCGGCCGACCCGGGCGGGGTCGCCGACCTGCCGGCCAGAGCCGGCACCATCAACGCGCGGCCGGCGGG
>JAJYAW010000122.1 GCA_021779335.1 Myxococcales bacterium
CTCTCCGAGATGTGCTCTAGAGTTCCGCCTCCACGCTTCGCCTCGCCCTGGAGCGCCACGATGACCCGCCTCGCCCTCCTCCTCGCCGCCGCCCTGCCGCTCTCGGCCGCGGCCGAGAGCCCGTCGCCCGCCCCGGCCGCGCCGCCGCGCCTGGGCGGCGTGACCGTCGACCTCGGCGGCTGGCTGGCCTTCGGCACCTTCGCCACCTTCGGCGCCCTCGACTCGAACGAGCTGCCGCGCGCCGCCGTCCGCCCGTCCACGGAGCGGACCTTCGGCATGACGGCGCGCCAGAGCCGGCTGCGGGCCGCCCTTGGCCTGCCGAGCGACGGCCTCCTCGCCGACGCCAGGCTCGACGGCCTGGTGGAGCTCGACTTCATGGGAGGCTCGGTCGGCGGCGACGGCTCGCTGCCGCTGGTCCGCCTCCGCCACGCCTGGATCTCCGCCGCCTTCGGGGGCCCGGCGCACCTCACCGTCCTGCTGGGGCAGGACTGGGGGCTCATGGGCGGTCCGAACGTGCCGGTCAGCCTGGGCCACCTGGCGGTGCCGCGCTTCAGCGGCGCCGGCCTGCTCTACCGCCGCGCCCCGCAGCTCCGCGTCTCCGCCTCCTTCGGCGGCGACCTCTCCGTCCGCGCCGAGGGGGCGCTGCTGGCGCCGCTCGACCGGGCCGTCACGCCGGCGGCCACCGCGGCCTGGCCGGATCGCCCGCCCCCCACCGGCGTGGGCGCGCGCTCCGGGCTGCCGGACGCCGAGGGGCGCGTCTCGCTGCGCCTGCAGCGGGGCGGCCGCCCGCTCCTCGAGCTGGGGCTCTCCGGCCACGCCGGCCGGGAGCGCTGGCTCCTCACCGGCGGCGGGCAGGACGTGAACGCCAGCGTGGACAGCTACGGCGGCGCCCTCGACGCCCGGCTCGACCTGCCGCGCGTCACGGCGCTGGCCGGGGCCTTCCTGGGCAAGAACCTCGACGTCCTCTCCACGCTGAGCGCGGGGGTCACGCTCAGCCTCGACGCGCAGGGGCAGCCGCTGGCGGTCACCGGCGTCACGGTCATGGGCGGCTTCGGCCAGGTGGCCGTGGCCCCGCTCCCCTGGCTCCACCTGGTGGCCGGCGCCGGCGTGGAGCAGGCCGAGCGCAAGGAGCTCCCGGCCAACCCGGCCGACGGCACGGTGCCCCTGCGCAACCTGCAGGCCTCCGGCGGCGCGCTGGTGGACCTGACGAGCCGCTGGCAGGGCGGCGTCGAGTACACCGCCTACCTGACCCGCTACGTGGGCGTCCCCGACCGCGACGTCTGGTCGGGGCAGCTCGAGGTCTCGAGCCGCTACGCCTTCTAGCCGGCCCCGCCGCCGCGGGCGCGCGGGGCGCCGGGGCGGGCGGCGGGCGCTACCGCGCGCCGGGCGGGCGCCGGTCCACCACGCGCGTCGCCTTGCCGGCGGAGCGCTCGATGGAGCCGGGCGCCACCAGCTCCACCGTCATGCGGACGCCGGTGACGGCCTGGATCTCGCGGTCGATCCGGTCGCGCAGCGCCACCAGGCGGCGCATCTCGTCGGAGAAGTCGGCGGGGCGGACCTCCACCTTGACGGTGGCCTCGTCGAGCGCGCCGGGGCGCGACACCTCGATGAGGTAGTGCGGCGCCGTCCCCTCCACGCGGAGCAGCGCCTCCTCGACCTGGCTCGGGAAGACGTTGACGCCGCGGATGATGAGCATGTCGTCGGAGCGGCCGACGACCCGCCCCATGCGCGCGCCGGTGCGGCCGCAGGGGCAGGGGGAGCGGTCGAGCGCCGCCAGGTCGCGGGTGCGGTAGCGGATGACCGGCATGGCCTCCTTGGTGAGCGAGGTGAAGCAGAGCTCGCCCACCTCGCCGTCCGGCACCGGCCGGAGCGTCTCGGGGTGGAGGCACTCCACCAGGAAGTGGTCCTCGGCCACGTGCATGCCGCGCCGGGCGGCGCACTCGCCGGAGACGCCCGGCCCGATGACCTCGGAGAGGCCGTAGTTGTTGAAGGCCAGGATGCCGAGCTCGCGCTCCAGCGCCTGGCGGAGCTCCTCGGTCCAGGGCTCGCCGCCGAAGTGGCCGAGGCGCAGCCTCAGGTCCGAGGGGCCCAGGCCGGCCTCGCGCACCACCTCGGCGAGGTGGAGGGCGTAGGAGGGGGTGCAGATGAGCGCGTCGGCCGCGAGGTCCCGGAGCAGCAGCACCTGGCGGGGCGTGTTGCCGCCGCCCGACGGGACCACCCCGGCCCCGACCCGCTCGATGCCGGCGTGGAGGCCGAAGCCGCCGGTGAAGAGGCCGTAGCCGAAGGCCACGTGGACCAGGTGCTCGGGCCGCAGGCCCCCGGCCGTGAGGAAGCGCGCCACCAGGCCCGCCCAGGTGTCGAGGTCGCGCCGGGTGTAGGCCACGAAGGTGGGCAGGCCGGTGGTGCCGGAGGAGCCGTGGACGCGGGCGATGCGGGCGCGCGGCACCGCCAGCAGGCCGAGCGGGTATGCGGCCCGCATGTCGTCCTTCACCGTGAAGGGGAGGCGGGCCAGGTCGTCGAGGCCGCGCACCGAGGCCGGGTCGACGCCGGCCCGGGCGAAGGCCTCGCGGTAGAAGGGGACGGCCTGGGCGCGCGCCACCGTCTCGACGAGGCGCGCGGCCTGCAGCGCGGCCAGCTCGCCGCGCGGCAGCGCCTCGGCCGGGTCGAAGAGCCGGTTCTCGACGACGAAGTCGGTCACGGGCAAGGGGCTAGGCGGCGGCGCGCCGGAAGAGCTCCTCGGCGGAGACCAGCGCCACGCCGGCCGAGGCGAGCTTCACCTGGGCGCCCTCCGGATCCTCCAGCCGGAAGAGGAGCGTGGCGCTCTTGCCCCGCTGGCGCAGGCCGAAGGCGTACATGTACTCGACGCCCAGGCCGGTCCGCTCGAAGACCTCCAGCACCGAGGCCAGGCCGCCGGCGTGGTCGGGCACGTCGAGGGCCAGCAGGTCGGTCACGTTGACCACCTGGCCGGCCGCCTCCAGCACCTGCTTGGCGCGCTGCCAGTCCTTGACGATGAGCCGGAGGATGCCGAACTGCTGCGTGTCGGCCAGCGACATGGTGAGGATGTCGATGCCGGCGTCGCCCAGCACCTTGCAGGGGACGCGCAGCTGGCCGGGGCGGTTCTCGAGGAAGAGCGACAGCTGGCGGATCTTCATGGTCTGCTCCGTGCTGGAAGGGGTCCCGGGCCGTTCCGGTGCTGGTCCGCTCAGATCTTGCGCTGGTCCAGCACCCGCTTCGCCTTGCCCTCGCTGCGGGCGATGGTCTTGGGCTGCACCAGGTGCACCTTCACGCGGAGGCCGATGGTGTGCTCGATGGCGTCGGCCAGCTCGGCCTGCAGCGCCTCCAGGCCGCGGATCCGGTCGGAGAAGAACTCGGCCGTCACCTCGACCTGCACCTCCATCTCGTCCAGCCCCTTCTGGCGGGTCAGCACGATCTGGTAGTGGGGCAGCGTCCCCTCCACCTTGAGGAGGGCCGTCTCCACCTGGCTCGGGAAGACGTTGACGCCGCGGATGATGAACATGTCGTCGGAGCGGCGGCCGATGCGCCGGATGCGCCGGATGGTCCGCCCGCAGGAGCAGGGCTCCGGGTGGAGGGCGGTGATGTCCCGCGTCCGGTAGCGGATCATCGGCATGGCCTGCTTGGAGAGCGTGGTGAGCACGAGCTCGCCCTCGCTGCCGTCGGGCAGCACCGCGCCGCTGGCCGGGTCGATGATCTCCGGGTAGAAGTGGTCCTCGAAGAGGTGCAGGCCGTCGCGGTGGACGCACTCGATGCCCACGCCCGGGCCGATGATCTCGGAGAGGCCGTAGATGTCGTGGGCCCGGATGCCGGCCTCGGCCTGGATGTGCTGCCGCATCTCCTCGCTCCAGGGCTCGGCCCCGAAGATCCCCACCTTGAGCTTGCCGAAGCCGACCCCGGCCTCCTTGGCCCGCTCGATGAGGTGCACCATGTAGCTCGGCGTGCAGGCGATGGCGGTCACGCCGAAGTCGGCCAGCACCATGAGCTGCCGCTCGGTGTTGCCGCCGGAGATGGGGATGACGGTGGCGCCCAGCGCCTCGGCGCCGTAGTGGGCCCCCAGGCCGCCGGTGAAGAGGCCGTAGCCGTAGGCGTTCTGCACCACGTCGCCCTGGTGCAGGCCGCAGGCGGCGAAGGAGCGGACCATGACGCCGGTCCAGACCTGCAGGTCGGCCGCGGTGTAGGCCACCACGATGGGCTTGCCGGTGGTGCCGGACGAGGCGTGCAGCCGCACCACCTCCTCCATGGGCGAGGCGAAGAGGCCGAACGGGTAGGTGTCGCGCAGGTCGGCCTTGACCGTGAAGGGCAGCTGGCCCAGGTCGGGGAGGGCGCGGACCGCCTCGGGGCCGAGGTCGAGCCGCTCCATGCGCTCGCGGAAGAGCGGCACCCGCTCGTAGGCGCGCCGCACCACCGCCTGGAGCCGCCCGAGCTGCAGCGCCTCGAGCTGGGGGCGCGGCAGGTAGTCCGGCGCGCTGGCCGGGTGGAAGGCGGAGGTGGCGTCGTTCCAGCCGTGCGTCATGGCACGGACCCCTTTCCGAGGCGGAAGGCCTTCTCGTTGAGCTCGTGGAGCCGCTCCGGCAGGGCGGCCCGGATGGCCGCCAGCCAGTGCTCGTCGGCCAGGTCGAGCCGGGCCGCCAGCGCGCCGAGCAGCGCCACGTTGAGCGAGCGGCGGTTGGGCAGGGCCGCCTCGGCGACCGCGTCGGGAGGGATGAGGACGCCGCCGGCCTTGAGGTTGGGCCGGTTCACCTCGATCTCGCTCGGCTCCAGCACCACCAGGAAGTCGGCCTGGCCGCGCGGGATCATGGGCGAGAGCACCTCGGCCCCGTAGCGCACGTCGCTCGTCACCGAGCCGCCGCGCTGGCTCATGCCGTGGACCTCGGCCTTCTTGACGTCGAAGCCGGCGCGGAAGGCGGCGTCGGCCAGGATGTCGGAGGCCTTGATGGCCCCCTGCCCGCCCAGCCCCGCGAAGACCACGTTGACCACCGGTGCCGGCATGCTCAGCCCTCCTTGCAGGCGGCGCAGGCGGCGGCGCTGGCCGCGTTCTGCCTCTCGTAGCCGCGGATGTCGGCGGCCGCCAGGATGCAGGGGCGGCGCGACACGATGACCGAGAGCTGCCGCCGGGCCAGCCGGTCGGACAGCAGCGCCTCGAAGCCGGCCGGGTCGGCCACCGGGTCGACCACGTCCACGTTGGGCACGCCCAGCGCCCGGGCCAGCCCCTCGATGGAGAGCCGGGTGGTGGCCTGGTGGTCCAGCCGCCGGCCGGTGCCCGGGTGCTCCTGCTGCCCGGTCATGGCGGTGGTGCCGTTGTCGAGCACGATGAGGACGTGGCCGGTGGCGGGCGGGTTGTAGATCATCTCCACCAGGCCGTTCAGGCCGGTGTGGACGAAGGTGGAGTCGCCGATGAGCGAGACGACGCGGCGGGCGTCGGCCTCCGGCAGGACGTGGCGCAGCCCCAGCCCGACGCCCAGCGAGGCGCCCATGGCCACGCAGGTGTCCATGCCCTGGTAGGGCGGCAGCACCCCCAGCGTGTAGCAGCCGATGTCGCCGGCCACGATGCAGTCGAGCTTGCGCAGCGTGGCGTAGACCGGGTGGTAGGGGCAGGCCTCGCAGAGCTGGGGCGGCTTGCCCCTGGGGAGCGGCGCCTCCGGGCCGTCGTCCCGGGTCAGGATGCGCCGCACCCGCTCCACGTCCAGCTCGCCGAAGCGGAACGGCTCGCCCTTCCCCTCCACCCGGATCCCGGCCGCCAGGCAGGCCTCGGCGACGATGGGATCGCCCTCCTCGACCACCACGCAGCGGTCCACCGAGGCGGCGAAGGCGCGCAGCTTCTCCAGCGGGAGGGGGTGGATGGTCTTCAGCTCGAGGAGCGCGGCGTGCGGCGCCGCCTCGCGGGCGTGGCGGGCGGCCACCCCGGTGGCGATGACGCCGAGCGCGGCGGAGCCCTCGCGCCAGACGTTGAGGGGAGAGCCGTCGGCGAAGGCCGAGAGCGCCTTCAGCTTCTGGCGCAGCCTGACGTGGGCCGGCCGGGCGTAGGCCGGGATCATGACCCGCCCGGGGATGTCGCGCCGGAAGGCGGGGGCGGCCGGCGTGACCGGGGCGCGCCGCGTCACGATCGACTTGCCGTGGCAGACGCGGGTGGTCATGCGGAAGAGCACGGGCAGCTGCCAGCGCCCCGACAGCTCGAAGGCGGCCAGCAGGAGGTCGTAGGCCTCCTGCGAGTCGGAGGGCTCGAGGCAGGGCAGGCCGGCCGCCACCGCGTAGCGCCGGCTGTCCTGCTCGTTCTGCGAGGAGGCCATGCCGGGATCGTCCGCCGCCACCACCACCAGGCCGCCGGACACGCCGGTGTAGGCGGCGGTGAAGAGCGGGTCGGCCGCCACGTTCACCCCGACGTGCTTCATGGTGACGAGCGCCCGCGCCCCGCCGAAGGCCGCCCCCAGGCCGACCTCCAGCGCCACCTTCTCGTTGGGCGCCCACTGGGCGCGGCCGCCCAGGGCGTCGAAGGCCTCCAGGATCTCGGTGGAGGGGGTGCCCGGGTAGCCGGTGCCGAGGTGCACGCCGGCGTCGAGGGCCGCCGCCGCCACCGCCTCGTCACCGGAGAGGAGCCTTCGTTCCATGGTCCGGACCGCTCCTTCATGCCGCCCCCGGGGTGCGAGAGCGGCCTTGCGCGCCGGCCGACTCCGTTCCAGGCTACGGACCCGAACGATGGCGGCCGGCGACGACGTGGGCCGGCCATCTTAGTGAACCCCGGCGATGAAGCCCATCCCCACGCTCGAGCGGCTGCTCGCCGAGGCCCGCGCCCGCGGGCCCCGCCGGCTCGTGGTGGCCGCGGCCGAGAGCGACACCGCGCTCAAGGCCGCCGCCATGGCCCGGCGGCAGCGGCTGGCGGAGGTGGCGCTCACCGGCGACGCCGAGGCGCTGCGGCGCCGGCTGGCGGAGCTGGGCGAGGATCCGGCCCTCTACGAGCTGCGCCCCGCGGCCGACGACGCCGAGGCCGCCCGCCTCGCCGTCGGGATGATCCGGGCCGGCGAGGCCGCCGTCCTCATGAAGGGCCGGCTCCAGACCGGCGACCTCCTGCGCGCCGTGCTGGACCGCAGGTCCGGCCTGCGCCACGGGGGGCGGCTCCTCTCCGACGTCCTGGTGGCGGACCACCCGCTGCCCGGGGAGCGGCGCCTCATCGGCGTGACCGACGGCGGCGTCAACGTGGCGCCGGACCTCGAGCAGAAGCGGGCCATCGTCGGGAACGCCGTGGAGCTCTTCGGGCGGCTCGGCTACGCCCGGCCCCTGGTGGCCTGCCTGTGCGCCGTGGAGAAGGTCTCGGCCGCCATGCCCCACACCGGGGACGCCCAGGCGCTGGCCGAGCTGAACGCCCGCGGCGAGCTGCCCGGCTGCCTGGTCTCCGGGCCGCTGGCGCTCGACAACGCGCTCTCGCTGGAGGCGGCGCGCGAGAAGGGGATCGACCACCCGGTGGCCGGCCGCGCCGACCTCCTCCTGGCGCCCACCATCGAGGCGGGCAACGCGCTCGGCAAGGCCTTCACCTACCTGGGCCGCGCCCACGTGGCCCACGTGCTGGTGGGCGCGCTGGCGCCGGTGCTCATCCCCAGCCGCGTCGAGCGCGCCGAGGACAAGCTGCTCTCCATCGCGCTGGGCGTGCTGGCGGCCGGGGGCGACCGTGGCTGAGCCGCTGGTCCTGGCCATCAACCCCGGCGCCGGCTCGACCAAGCTGGCGCTCTACCGGGGCGAGGTGGCCGAGCGCGAGGCCAGGCTGGAGCACGCCGCGCTGGCGGCCCGCCCGGTGGCGCGGGTCTGGGACGAGCTGCCCGCCCGGCTCCTGGCGGTGCGGGCCTTCCTGGCGGAGGCCGGGGTGGCGCCGGGCCGGCCGG
>JAJYAW010000123.1 GCA_021779335.1 Myxococcales bacterium
CCGGCCTGGCCGGCGCCGCCGTCCGCCCGCTGCCGCCGGAGCCCGGGGCGCGCGGGCCGGCGCTGCTGCTCGCCACCGCCCGCAAGCCCTCGAAGCGCTGAACCGCCCACCACTCCAGGAGGAGTCCGCATGGCCGCCAAGAAGAAGCCCGCCGCGAAGCTCGAGTTCGACGTCAAGGATCTCTCGCTGGCCGACTGGGGGCGCAAGGAGATCGAGCTCGCCGAGAAGGAGATGCCCGGCCTGATGGCGGTGCGCAAGGAGTACGGCCGGCGCCAGCCGCTGCGGGGGCAGCGCATCACCGGCTCGCTCCACATGACCATCCAGACCGCCGTCCTCATCGAGACCCTGGTGGACCTGGGCGCCGAGGTGCGCTGGGCCTCCTGCAACATCTTCTCGACGCAGGACCACGCCGCCGCCGCCATCGCGGTGGGGCGCAAGGGCACGGCCGCCGCGCCGGCCGGCGTGCCGGTCTTCGCCTGGAAGGGCGAGACGCTGGAGGAGTACTGGGACTGCACCGAGCGGGCCCTCGACTTCGGCGCGGGCCGCGGTCCGACCCAGATCGTGGACGACGGCGGCGACGCCACCCTGCTCCTCCACAAGGGGGTCGAGTTCGAGGCCGCCGGCAAGGTCCCCGGCCCCGAGACCGCCGACAGCGAGGAGTACGCCGTCATCCTCAAGCTGCTCGCCCGGACCCTGAAGCAGGACCGGCGGCGCTGGACCAAGGTGGCGGCCGCCTGCGCCGGCGTCACCGAGGAGACCACCACCGGCGTGCACCGGCTCTACGAGATGCAGAAGAAGGGGACGCTCCTCTTCCCGGCCATCAACGTCAACGACTCGGTCACCAAGTCCAAGTTCGACAACCTCTACGGCTGCCGCCACTCGCTGGTGGACGGCCTCAACCGCGCCACCGACGTCATGCTGGGGGGCAAGCTCTGCGTGGTGCTCGGCTACGGCGACGTGGGCAAGGGCTGCGCCCAGTCCCTGCGCGGCCAGGGCGCCCGGGTGGTGGTCACCGAGATCGACCCCATCAACGCCCTGCAGGCCACCATGGAGGGGTACCAGGTGGTCCGGCTGGAGGACGTGGTCAAGACGGCCGACGTCTTCGTCACCGCCACCGGCAACCTCGACGTCATCACCACCGACCACATGGCGCGGATGAAGGACTGCGCCATCGTGGGGAACATCGGCCACTTCGACAACGAGATCGACATGGCCGGCCTGAAGAAGGTGCCGGGCCTCACCCGCGTCAACATCAAGCCCCAGTACGACGCCTTCGTCTTCCCCGACGGCCACCGCGTGCTCATCCTGGCCGAGGGGCGCCTCCTCAACCTCGGCTGCGCCACCGGCCACCCCTCCTTCGTGATGTCCAACTCCTTCACCAACCAGACGCTGGCCCAGATCGAGCTGGCCGTGAACCGGAAGGCCTACGGCCGGGAGGTCTACACCCTGCCCAAGCACCTCGACGAGAAGGTGGCGGCGCTGCACCTCGAGCAGATCGGGGCGCGGCTGACGAAGCTGACGCCGAGGCAGGCCGAGTACCTGGGCATCTCCCCCAAGGGGCCGTTCAAGCCGGACCACTACCGCTACTAGACTGGGGGGATGGCCACCCTCGAGTACTTCTTCGACTTCACCTCGCCCTACAGCTACCTGGCCTCCACCCAGGTGGAGGCGGTGGCGGCCCGCGCCGGCGCCACCGTCCGCTGGCGTCCCTTCGTGCTCGGCGGCGTCTTCAAGGCCACCGGCAACCGCTCGCCCATCGAGACCCCGGCCAAGGGGCGCCACATGCTCGTCGACCTGGACCGCTGGGCGCGCCGCTACGGCGTGCCGCTGGTCTTCCCGGCCACCTTCCCCATCCCCTCGGTCCTGGCGCTCCGCTGCGCGCTGGCCGCCGGGGCCCAGGGGAGGCTCGTCCCCTTCAGCCAGGCCGTCTTCCGCGCCGCCTGGGCCGAGCGGCGGGACATCGCCTCCGCGGAGGTGCTGGCGGAGCTCGGCGCCCGGGTCGGGCTCGACGGCGAGGCGCTGGTGGCCGCCGCGCCGGCGCAGAAGGAGGCGCTGGCGCGCCAGACCGGCGAGGCCGTGGAGCGCGGGGCCTTCGGCGCGCCGGCGCTCTTCGTCGGCGAGGAGCTCTTCGTCGGCAACGACCGGCTCGACTTCGCCGAGGCGGCGCTGCGCCAGTCGGCGGCCGCCGCGCGCTGAGGGGGCATGCTCGGGTGGCGCCCCCCGGCGCCGCGGGGTAGGTTCCGCCCGCCATGACCCTCCTCGCCGCCGTCCTGCTCGGCCTGGTGCAGGCCGCCACCGAGTACCTGCCGGTCTCCTCCACGGCCCACCTGCTCGTCTTCGGCGAGCTGCTGGGCTTCTCCCTCGACGAGCCGAAGTTCCGCGCCTTCGTGGACGTCATCCAGAGCGGCACGGCGCTGGCGGTGGTGGTCTACTTCCGGGCCGACCTGTGGCGCATCCTCAAGGGCTCGCTGCAGGCGCTGGCCGCCGGCAAGCCGCTCGGCACCCCGGAGGCCCGGCTCGGCTGGCTCATCGTGCTCGGCACCGTGCCGGCCGCCGTCCTCGGCAAGCTCCTGGAGCGGCGCATCGAGGCGCTGGGGAACTGGGTCATCGCCGGCTCCCTCGTCTTCCTGGGCGTGCTGCTGCTGCTGGCCGAGCGGCTGGCGCGCCACGAGCGCCGGCTCGAGGAGGTGGGCGTGAAGGACGCCGGGCTCATCGGCCTGGCGCAGGCCTGGGCGCTCGTGCCCGGCTCGTCCCGCTCCGGCTGCACCCTCACCATGGGCATGATGCTCGGCTTCACCCGCGAGGCGGCGGCCCGCTTCAGCTTCCTGCTCTCGGTCCCCATCATCCTGGGGGCGGGCGCCTACAAGATCATCAAGATCTGGAGGACCGTCCCAGAGCTCCGCGCCGCGCCGGACTGGCTCATCGGCACCGCCGTGGCCACGCTGGTCGCCTTCGCGGCCGGCTACCTGGTCATCGGCTGGCTGCTCGGGTGGCTGCGCACCCGCAAGACCTACCTCTTCATCGGCTGGCGGCTGGTGGCCGGCGTGGCCATCGCCCTGCTCATCGCCACGGGCCGGCTGCCCAGCTGATGTCCCTGGCCGCCCTCACCCGGGCGCTCCAGGCCCACCGCCCCGCGCCGCTGCCCCTCGAGCGGATCGCGCCGGGGCACCTGCCGCCCGGCGGGTTCGGCGAGGCGGCGGTGCTGGTGCCGCTCCACGAGGAGGCCGGCGTGGTGAGCGTGCTCCTGACGGAGCGCCGCCACGACCTGCGGACCCACGCCGGGCAGGTGAGCTTCCCCGGCGGGCGGGTCGAGCCGGGCGAGGCGCCGCTGGCCGCCGCGCTGCGCGAGGCCGAGGAGGAGATCGGCTTGCCGCCGGCGCTGGCCACCGTCCTGGGCCGGCTCTCGGACACGGTGGTCCTCCAGTCGGCGTTCCGCTTGACGCCCTGGGTGGCCTCCGTGCCATATCCGTACCCGTACGCGGCGGCGCCGCGCGAGGTGGAGGCCATCTGGCACGTCCCGCTGCCGGCGTTGCTGGCCCCGGGCGTCCACCGCATCGAGCGCCGGCACGCCTACGGCATGGACGTGGACGTCCACTACTACGAGGTCGAGGGCCGGACGATCTGGGGCGCCACCGCCCGGGTCCTCTCCGAGCTCCTCGGGATCTGGAGCTCCGTGTGAAGGTCTATCCGGTGATCATGGCGGGCGGCTCGGGCACCCGCTTCTGGCCCCTCTCGCGCCGCACCAAGCCGAAGCAGTTCCTGGCCCTGGCCGGCGACGCGCCGCTGCTGGCCGCCACGGTGCGCCGGCTCCCGCCGCTGGCCAGGCCGGCCGACACCTACGTGGTGTGCGGCCCGAGCCACGTGGCCGCCGCCAGGAAGCTGGTGCGGGAGCTGCCGGCCGCCAACTTCATCGTCGAGCCCTGCGCCCGCAACACCGCCCCGTGCGTCGGCCTGGCCGCCCTGCACGTGGCGGCGCGCGAGAAGAAGGGCGTGGTGCTCATGCTGCCGGCCGATCACCACATCGGCCGGCCCGAGGCCTTCCGCGAGGCGCTGGCCGCGGCGGCCAAGCTGGCCGCGGCGGGCCACATCGCCACCATCGGCATCCGCCCCCACGCGCCGGAGACCGGCTACGGCTACCTCAAGGTGGGGCCGCGCCTGCCCGGCAAGGGGAGGGCCGGCGCCTCGGCCCACCGGGTCGAGCGGTTCGTCGAGAAGCCCGACGTGGTCACCGCGGCCCGCTACCTGGCCGACGGCCACTACCTGTGGAACTCGGGCATCTTCGCCTTCCGCGCCGACGTCATCCTCGAGGAGATCCGGCGCGCCATGCCGGTGCTGGGTGAGCAGCTCGGCGCCATCCAGAGGGACCTGGGCCGGCCCGCCTACCAGAGGACGCTGGCCCGGGTCTTCCCCGACTGCCCCAGCATCTCCATCGACTACGGCGTCATGGAGAAGAGCCAGCGGATCGTGGTGGTGCCGGCCGACTTCGGCTGGAGCGACGTGGGCAGCTTCGCCGCGCTGCCCGAGGTGCGCGAGACCGACCACCTGGGCAACGTGGCCGAGGGCGACGCGCTCGTCATCGACGGCCGCAACAACGTGGTGCTGGCCGGCAAGCACCGCCCGGTGGCCGTCATCGGGCTGGACGACGTGGTGGTGGTGGACGCCGGCGACGCCGTCCTGGTCTGCCGCAAGGACCGGGCCCAGGACGTGCGCAAGGCGGTCGACGAGCTGGCGCGGCGCGGCCGCGACGAGGTGCTCTAGCCATGGCCCAGGTGAACCCGGTCGTCTTCCGCGAGTACGACATCCGCGGCGTGGCGGGCACCGACCTCACCGAGGAGACCGTGGGGCTGGTGGCCAGGGCGCTCGGCACCCAGGTGCGCGCGGCCGGCGGCTCGCGGGTGGCGCTGGGGCGGGACGTGCGGCTCTCCAGCCCGGCCTTCCACCGGGCCGCGCTGGCCGGGCTGACCGCCACCGGCTGCGACGTCGTCGACCTGGGCGTGGTGCCCACGCCGCTCACCTACTTCGCGGCCCAGACCCTCGACGTGCACGGGCTCTGCATGATCACCGGGTCGCACAACCCGCCCGAGTACAACGGCATGAAGATCGGCGTGGGCCAGACCACGCTCTACGGCGAGGCCATCCAGGAGATCCTGCGGGTGGTGCAGCGGGGCGAGTTCGCCAGCGGCCAGGGGAAGGTGACCCCGCACGACATCGTCACCCCGTACCAGGACTACGTCGCCGGGAACCTGAAGCTCGGCGGCCGCAAGCTCAAGGTGGTGGTGGACGCCGGCAACGGCACCGGCGGCGTCGCCGTGCCCATCTTCCAGCGCCTGGGGCTCGAGGTGGTGCCGCTCTTCCTGGAGCCGGACGGCCGCTTCCCCAACCACCACCCGGATCCGACGGTGGAGAAGAACCTGGAGGCGCTGAAGCGCAAGGTGCTGGAGACCGGCGCCGACGTGGGCATCGCCTACGACGGCGACGCCGACCGGGTCGGGGCGGTGGACGAGCTGGGGCAGGTGCTGTGGGGCGACCAGCTCATGATCCTCTTCTCGCGCGCCATCCTGAAGGAGCGCCCGGGGGCCGCCATCGTGGGCGAGGTGAAGTGCTCCTTCACCCTCTACGACGACATCGCCAGGCACGGCGGCCGCGGCATCATGTGGAAGGCGGGCCACTCGCTCATCAAGGCCAAGATGAAGGAGGAGCACGCCGAGCTGGCCGGGGAGATGAGCGGCCACATCTTCTTCGGCCACCGCTGGCTCGGCTTCGACGACGGCCTCTACGCCTCGGGGCGGCTGCTGGAGCTCCTGACGCACACGCCGCGGCCGCTCTCCAGCCTGCTGGCCGACGTGCCGAAGACCTTCTCCACCGCCGAGCTGCGGGTCGACTGCGCCGAGGACAAGAAGTTCGAGCTGGTGCGGCGCGCCCAGGCCTACTTCTCGGCCCGCCACCAGGCGGTCACGGTGGACGGCGTGCGGGTGGTCTTCCCGGACGGCTGGGGCCTGGTGCGGGCCTCCAACACGCAGCCCATCCTGGTGCTGCGCTTCGAGGCCACCACCGAGGCCCGCCTCGCCGAGATCCGCAAGCTGGTCGAGGACCAGGTGGCGCGGCTGCTCGCCGAGCTGGGGGGCTGAGGTGACCGCGCCCCCGCTCCGCCTCGGCGTCGACCTCGGCGGCACCAACGCCCGCGCCGCGCTGGTGGACCAGGCCGGCGCCCTGGTGGCCTCGTGCAAGCTGCAGCACGACGAGCGCACCCCCCTGGCGGTGGCGAGGACCGTGGCGGCGGCGGTGCGCCAGGTCGCCGGGCAGGCGGGCGTGGCGGTGGCGGGGCTGGGCGGGGCCGGCGTGGGCGTGGCGGGCCAGTGCCTGGGCGCCACCGGCATGGTGCTCAACGCCCCCAACCTCGGCTGGCGGGACGTCCCCCTCGGAGACCTGCTCCGGGCCGAGCTCGGGCTGCCGGTCCGAGTGGTCAACGACCTCTCGGCGGCGGCCTGGGGGGAGCGGGCCTTCGGCGCGGCGCGCGGCGTCGACGACGCGGTGCTGGTCTTCGTCGGCTCGGGCGTGGGCGCGGGGCTCATCCTGGGCGGGCGGCTCCACGAGGGCGGCAGCGGCGTGGCCGGGGAGCTGGGCCACGTGAAGGTGACGCCCCGCGGCGCGCCGCCCCGGCGCTGCGGCTGCGGGGAGTGGGGCTGCCTCGAGGCGTACGCCGGGGGCATGAACCTGGCGGCGCGGGTGCGCGAGGACCTCGCCGAGGGGAGGGCGGGGGCCGTCCTGGCGGCCGCCGGCGGCGACCCGGGCCGGGTCTCGGCCTCGGCGGTGGAGGCGGCCTACCTGGGCGGCGACGGGTACGCGCGGGAGCTGTGGGCCGAGACCGGCGAGCTGCTCGGCACGGCCATGGCCAACCTGTGCACCGTGCTCAACCCGACGCGGCTCGTGCTGGGCGGCGGCGTGCTGCTCGGCTGCCCGAACCTGATGCGTATTTCGCGCGCCCACCTGGGAGATCGCACGCTGCGCGCGGCGCGCCGCGGCCTCTCGGTGGAGGCGGCGGGGCTGGGCGACGACGCCGGCGTGGTGGGCGCCGCGCTGCTCGGCGCCGAGGCCGCCGTCGCGCACGATCGGTGAACTGAACCCCGCGATCCGATCACCCCGGGTGAAATGTCCGGGTCCGCCGGGGGACGACCCGTCCGGATCGTGCGGTGGCGGAGGCGATCCGAGTGATCACTTTTCTGCTGCGGTTAGTTGACGGGATCGATCCGGCGTTGTTAACGTGCGTGAACATTGTCCATTCTGAAGTCGTTCCAAACATCGAATGGACGTTCCGAGGAGGGAACACATGGCTGCCAAGAAGAAGGCTGTGAAGAAGGCTCCGGCGAAGAAGGCTGCTAAGAAGGCCAAGAAGAAGTAGCTTCGCCTCCGCAGATCGCAGTGCCGCGGCCGCCTTCGGGCGGCCGCAGCTTTTTCGAAGAGCGCATGTCCCTCACGGCGAGCGAGATCGAGGCGGTGCTGGCGGAGCTCGCGCCGCTGGTCGGGGCGCGGGTCGACGCGGTGCGGGTCCACGCCGAGCGGGCGCTCACCCTGGCGCTCCACGGCCGCGGGCAGGAGGTGCTGCTGCTCCTCTCCGCCGAGGCCGACGCCACCCGCCTCCACGCCGCCTCCGCCCGGCCCGAGCAGCCCGGCACGCCCTACGGCTGGCAGGCGCTGCTGCGCCGCGAGCTCGCGGGGGCGCGGCTCGCCTCGCTCTCCCGCGGCGCGGGCGACCGGGTGGTGGCGCTGGTCTTCGAGCGGGCCGCCGGGCCGGTCACCCTGGTGGCCGAGCTGACCGGGCGCCACGGCAACCTCTTCCTGGTCGACGCGGCCGGCCTCCTGCGCGCCTCGGCGGC
>JAJYAW010000124.1 GCA_021779335.1 Myxococcales bacterium
CGCCAGCCGCGCCGCCCGCCGAGCTCCGCGGCGGCAACCTGGAGGACCTGCCCATCCCGCGCCTGCTCGCCCTGGCGGCACAGGCCCGCCTCGGCGGCCGCATCGACGTCGCGGGCGACGCGGCCCGCAGCCTCTGGTTCGAGGATGGCCGGGTGGCCGGCGCCGCCTCCAACGCCCCGGGCGAGCGGATCGAGGAGGTGGCCCTCCGGCTCGGCCTGCTCACCCGCGAGCAGCACCGCCAGGTGGCGGGCGCCGCCGCCTCGCTCGCCTCGCGCCGCGCGGCGCTGCTCCTGGTCGATCGCGGCTACCTCAAGCCCGAGGAGCTCACGGGGCTGGTGCGCCGCCGCACCGAGGAGGTGACCTTCGGGCTCTTCGCCGATGCCCAGGGCCGCTTCCGCTGGGTGCCGGATCCGGTCCCGGCCGACGAGCGGGTGGCCACCGACCGGGCGCCGCTGGCGCTGGCCGTGGAGGGCGTGCGCCGCCGCTGGCTGGCACCTCGCGCCGACGCCGTCCTGGGCGGGCCGGCCTCCATCCTGGCCCCCGCCGCCAGCGCCCCGTCGGCGGGCCAGCTCGGCCTCTCGGCCGAGGAGCGGCGGCTGCTGGCGCTGGCCGACGGGCTGCGGACGCTCGACGAGGTGCTGGCCCTCTCGCCGCTCGACGACCTCTCCACGCGGCAGCTGCTGGCCGCGGCGGTGCTCACGGGGGCGCTGACGGTGCGCGTGGTCCACGCCGGCCGGACGGCGGGGCAGGTGACCGCCGCCATCGACCTGGCGCGCGTCCGGGAGAAGCTCGACCAGGTGCGCCGCGCCGACTACTTCACCATCCTGGGCATCGGCCGCGTCTGCACGCCCCACGAGGTGCGCCAGGCGGCCGACCGGCTCACCGCCGAGCTGGCGCCGGAGCGGTTCCAGGGCGCCCGCGAGGAGGGGCTGCCGGCCCGGCTGGAGGAGATCCGGCGCGTGGTGGCCGAGGCTCGCGAGGTGCTGGCCGACGACGCGCTCCGCGCCGAGTACCTGCGCGGGCTCCCCGGGTGAGCCTCCCGGGCGGCGGCGCCGGGCCCGCCACGCTGCCGTGCGCGCGCCCCCCTTCTGCGCTAGAACCCGTCCACCACATGGGTGCCCCGAACATGGTCCGCGAAATCGTCATCTGGCCAGACCCCGTCCTCAAGGAGATCGCCAAGCCGGTCGACCGGGTGGACGACTCCGTCAAGAAGCTGCTCGACGACATGGCGGAGACCATGTACGCCGCCGACGGCGTCGGCCTGGCCGCGCCGCAGGTGGGGGTGCTGAAGCGGGTCATCGTCATCGACACCTCGCCGCGCCAGGAGGGGCAGACGCTCCTCCACCTGGTGAACCCCGAGATCCTCAGGACCGAGGGGGTGACCACCTACACCGAGGGCTGCCTCTCCATCCCGGGCGAGGCCGAGGAGGTGGAGCGGGCCGCCAAGGTCTGGGTGCGGGCGCTCGGCCGCGACGGCCGGGCCTTCGAGCTCGAATGCGAGGGGCTGCTCTCCATCGCCGTGCAGCACGAGTACGACCACCTGCAGGGCACGCTCTTCGTGGACCACCTCTCGTCGCTCAAGCGGGAGCTGATCCGCCGGCGCATGAAGAAGCTGCAGGCGGAGCAGAAGGCCGAGCGGGCCGAGACGAAGGCCGCCCAGGTGAAGGGCGCCAAGAAGCACGAGTCGGCGCTCTGAGCGCCCTCCCCCCCCCCCCCCCTCCCCCTGACCGCCCTCCCCCTGACCGGGAGTTCCGCCGATCGTCCGCCGGTCCGCGCCGCGGACCTCGCGGGGCCCATGACGCACCGTGACGAGGCCGTGACCCGGGCCCTCCATCCTGCTCGGCATGGACGCCGCCGCCCCAGCCCCGCAGAAGCCGCTCCTCCGCGGCGTCTCGCACGAGATCGCCGCCGCCTTCGCCGTGGCGGGCTGGGTGGCGCTCCTGCGGGCCGCGCCCGGGCCGCGCGCCGCCGCGGCCGCCGCCGTCTACGGGCTGGCGCTGACCGCCCAGTTCTCCATCTCGGCCCTCTACCACCGGCCGCGCTGGGGTGCGCGGGCACGCCTCGTCATGCGCCGCCTCGACCACGCGGCCATCTTCCTGCTCATCGCCGGGACCTACACCCCCTTCTGCCTCCTCCTCCCAGGCGGCGGGCACGGGCTGCTGGCCGGCGTGTGGGCCGGCGCGGTGGCGGGCATCGTCCTCTCGGTGGCCTGGCCGCTGGCGCCCAAGTGGCTCATGGCGGCGCTCACGGTCGGGCTGGGCTGGGTCATCGTGCCCCTCCTCCCCTCGCTGCGCGGCGCCATCGGCGCGAGCGGCCTGTGGCTGCTCGGCGGCGGCGGCGCGGCCTACACGATCGGCGCGCTGGTCTACGCCACGCGCCGGCCGGATCCCTTCCCGCGCGTCTTCGGCTACCACGAGGTCTTCCACGCGCTCGTCATCCTCGCCGCCGTGATGCACTACGTGGCGGTGTCGGGCGTGGTGGGCTCGCTGGGCTAGCCTGGCCGCCGCCGCCGTGGTCTCCTGGCGCGCCATGACCGCCCCGGAGCGCTTCGACGAGGCCTACTACCACCGCCACTACGCCGGCCGGAGCCGCGTCCACTCCGCCCGCGAGGTCGCCCGGCTGGCGCAGGGCGTGACCGGCCTGTGCGCCTGGCTCGGGGTGGAGGTCGAGGCCGTGCTCGACGTGGGGGCCGGCCCGGGGCTCTGGCGCGACTGGTTCCGCCGCCACCGGCCCGCCGTGCGCTACCGCTCCACCGACGTGTCCCGGTACGCCTGCGCCCGCTACGGCCACGAGCGGCGCGATCTCTCCCGCTGGCGCTCGCGCGAGCGCCACGACCTGATCGTCTGCCAGGGGGTGCTGCAGTACCTCGACGAGGCGGCGGCGGGGCGGGCCATCGAGAACCTGGGGGCCATGAGCCGCGGCCTGCTCTACCTGGAGGCCATCACCGCCCGCGACCTCCGCGAGGTGGTGGACCGCGGCGCCACCGACCTCGCCATCCACGCCCGCAGCGGCGCCTGGTACCGGCGCCGGCTGGCCCCCTGGTTCGTGCAGGTGGGGGCGGGGCTGTGGGCGGCGCGGCGGGCCGGCCTGCCGCTCTACGAGCTGGAGGGCGCGCCGCCCCGGCGCCGCTGAGCCCGGGACCAGATCCCGGCGCCGCCTACAGCCGCTCGTCGATGGCCCGGTTGGACATGGCGTCCGCCTGGGCGTTCTCCTCGCGCGGGATGTGCCGGATCTCGATCTCGCTGAAGGCCGCGAGCAGCCCCTTGGCCTCCTCGTGGAGCGGCTTGAGGTGCTCGGCCTTGACGGCGTAGTCGCCGTTGAGCTGCTTCACCATGAGCTCGGAGTCCGCCAGCACGTCGAGCTCCTTGATGCCCATGGCCTTGGCGCGCTTCAGGCCGATGATCAGCCCCATGTACTCGGCCACGTTGTTGGTCTCGTCGCCCAGGAACTTGCCGACCTTGGCCACCACGTGGCCGTCCGGGCTGATGATGACCGCCCCGGCGCCGGCCGGGCCGGGGTTGCCGCGCGCCGCGCCGTCGGTGAAGAGGCGGGTGCGCACCGGCCGGGCGGCGGCCTGGGCCGCGGCCTCGCTGGCCTGGCGCTCCTGCTCGGCGGCGGCGGCGCGCTCGCGCTTCCGCTGCTCCCGCTCGGCCTTGGAGAGCTCCATCGACTCGGAGAGCTCCTCGGCGGCCCGGGCGGCGGCCTTCTCCACCTCGGTGCCCTTGCGCACCTTCAGGCCGCGGGTACCGGCCGCCTGGACCGCGGCGGCCTGCTCGGCGTCGGCCGCCTCCAGCCGGTCGGCGGCGGCGGCCAGGAGCCGGCCCAGCGTGTCGCGGGTGTGGCCCGGGTAGCGCGCCAGGGAGCGCGGCAGCTCCTCGTTGGCGGCCATGAAGCGGAGCAGGTCCGCGAGGACGGACTTGGCCACGGCTACGCGGTCGGCGGCGCGGGCGGGTTGACCGCGGCGGCCGAGTAGATGATGCGGTGGCAGTTGGGGCAGGTCTCGATGGTGTCGGCCCGCTGCAGCACGATGGAGAGCTGGGGCGGGATGTTGCGGTGGCAGCCCTTGCAGGTGGAGCCCACCACCGGGGCCACCGCCACGCCGGCCCGCCGACGCTTGATGTTCTCGTACTTGGCCAGCAGCCCCGGGTCCACCTGGGTGGCGGCGGCGGCGCGCCGCCCGGCCAGCGCGGCCAGCCGCGCCTCGCCCTCGGCGGCGGCCCGATCCAGCTCGGCCAGGCCCGCCTGGGCGGCGTCCTCGGCGGTCCCCAGGAGCTCGCCCTTCTGCTCCAGCGCCGCCTGGAGCTCGCCGTAGGCGGCCTGCAGCAGCTTGCCCTGCTCGCCCTGGCTCTCGTTGGTCTTCTTGGCGATGTCGATCTCCCGCGAGAGGGCGGCGTACTCGCGCGGCGTCTTGATCTCGCCGAGCCGCCCCTCCCACTTCTTGACCTTGTCGCGCTCCATGGCGAGCAGCAGGTCGATCTGGCGCCGCTCGCGCTCGTTCTGCTCGAGGCGGCCCTTCTGCTCGTCGTAGGCGCGGCGCGCCTCCAGGACCTTCTGCTCCACCGCGGCCCGCCGGGCCGGCACGGCGTCCAGCGCCGTGCGCACCTCGTGGGACTCGAGGTCGATCTGCTGCAGCTCCTCCAGCGCCCTCAGCTTCTCACGCAGCGACGACAATTTGCGCTCTCCTTGGCCACTTTCACCAGTGGGCCCACCAGGATTTGAACCTGGATGCGTTCGGTTATGAGCCGATTGCTCTGCCGTTGAGCTATGGGCCCGTGCCACGCCCGGCAGCGCTCGGTCTACCACGTCTCCGCTAGCTCTCCACGAAGCTCTTGAGCCGCTTGGAGCGGCTCGGGTGGCGCAGCTTGCGCAGCGCCTTGGCCTCGATCTGCCGGATGCGCTCGCGGGTCACCTCGAAGTCCTGCCCGACCTCCTCCAGCGTGTGGTCGCTCTTCTCGCCGATCCCGAAGCGCATGCGCAGCACCTTCTCCTCGCGCGGCGTCAGGGTGGCCAGCACCTTCCTGGTCTGCTCGGCCAGGTTCATGTTGATGACCGCGTCGGAGGGCGAGACCAGCGACTTGTCCTCGATGAAGTCGCCCAGGTGGCTGTCCTCCTCCTCGCCGATGGGGGTCTCCAGCGAGATGGGCTCCTTGGCGATCTTGAGGACCTTGCGCACCTTGTCGAGCGGCAGCTCCATCTTCTCCGCGATCTCCTCCGGCGTCGGCTCGCGGCCCAGCTCCTGCACCAGGTAGCGCGAGGTGCGGATGAGCTTGTTGATGGTCTCGATCATGTGCACCGGGATGCGGATGGTGCGCGCCTGGTCGGCGATGGCCCGGGTGATGGCCTGGCGGATCCACCAGGTGGCGTAGGTCGAGAACTTGTAGCCGCGCTTGTACTCGAACTTGTCGACCGCCTTCATCAGGCCGATGTTCCCCTCCTGGATCAGGTCGAGGAACTGCAGGCCGCGGTTGGTGTACTTCTTGGCGATGGAGACCACCAGGCGCAGGTTGGCCTCGACGAGCTCGGTCTTGGCCTTCTCCGCCTTGCGCTCGCCCTCCAGGATGGTCCGGTAGGTCCGGCGCAGCTCGTCGACCGGGACCTCCGCCTCCTCCTGCACCCGCAGCACCTTGCGCACCGCGGTGCGCACCGCGCGGTCCAGCTCGTCCACCTCGTCGAGCTTGAGGCCCAGCCGCTTGGCCAGCTTCTTGCGGCCGGCCTCGTCGCCGCGCGCCTCGCGCAGCAGCCGCTTGAGCTCGCGGACCGGCACGTCGGTGCGCCGCTCGCACTCGTAGAGCTCGCGCTCGGCCTCCTCGACCCGCTTGATGAAGCCCTTGAGCTTCATGACGATCCGGTCGATCTGCTTCTTGTTGATCTGGATCTCCTCGAGGTGCTCCAGCATCTGGGCCTCGATGCCCCGGATGTCGCCGCGCAGGTCCTTGCGCTTCCCGTCGGAGAGCTTCTTGGTGTCCAGCGCCTCCTTGATGCGGGCGACGTCCTTCTCCAGCTTGGCGATGCGGTCGATGTGCTTGAGGACGTTCTCGACCTTGCGCTCCTCGTCGCGGGGGATCTTGGGCTTCTCCGGCTCGCCCGGCTCGGCCGCCTCGACCGCCTCGCCCTCCACCGCCACGGCCTCGACCTCCTCGACCTCCTCCTCCTCGACCTCGGCCTGCGACTCGTCGCCCTGGTCCTTGATGATCTCGCGGACGCGGATCTTGCCCTTGCGGAGCCGGTCGCCCAGGTCGAGGATCTCGCGGATGGCGATGGACGACGAGAGCACCGCCGCCAGGATCTCCTTCTCGCCTTCCTCGATGCGCTTGGCGATCTCGACCTCGCCCTCGCGGGTCAGGAGGCTGACCGACCCCATCTTCCGCAGGTACATGCGGACCGGGTCGTTGGACTTCCCGTAGCCGGGGTCCTCCTCCTCCTCCTCCTTCTCCTCCTTCTCGTCCTTGGCCTCGGGCTCCGGCGGCTTCTCGGGGAGCTTCATCTTCGAGGCGTCGTCCACCACCTCGATGTCGTGCTCGCCGAACATCGACATGACGTCGTCGATCTGGTCGGAGGCGATGTCGGAGGGGAGCGCGTCGTTGACCTCGTCGTAGGTGACGAAGCCCTTCTCGCGGCCGCGCTCCATGAGCGCCTTCACCTCGGACCGCTCGGTGATGTCGCTCATGTCGTCGACGGGGAACTTGTCGTCGTCGAGCTCGTCGTCCTCCTTGCCGGGGGCGGCGGCCACCTCCTCGCCCTCCTCGCCCTCCTCGCCCTCCGCGTCGGGATCGACCGGCTTCTGCGGGCGGAGCGGCTTGCGGAGCGGGGGGCCGGCCTCGGCGCCGGCCTCGCCCTTCTTCCCCTTCCGGAGCGGCCTCTCCTCCTCCGCGGCGGCCTTCTCGGCCTTGGCCCCCTTGGCGGGCTTCTCGGGGCGGGCCGCCTTGGCCGGGGCGCTGGCCTTGGCCGCCGCCTTGGCCGCCTTGGCCGCCACCCTGGCCGCTGGACGGGCCGCCTCCGGCCTGGCCTTCGACCGGACCACCGGACCCTTCGCCTTGACGTCGGCCTTCTTCGACCTGGGGGCCTTCACGGGCTTCTTCGCCATGTTCGCTCGACTCCTTCGAGGACCTCGGTGCAGCTACGTTTCCTAACGGCGGCCGGCCGCGCGAGCCCAGCCAACGACGTGGTGCCCGGCGCTCACCCGGCGGCGTCCTGGGTGCGGAGCCGCCGCTCCAGGTCGGCCCGCCGGCGGGCGGCCACCTGGGCCTTCACCAGCAGCTCGTCCGGTACGGGGGAGCCCTGCCGCGCGATCTCGGCGTGGAGCCGCCCCTGCTCGGCCACCACCTGCTCGATGGAGGCCTTGATGCAGGCCCGGCGGAGCTGCCCGGCGGCCGCGGCGGCCTCCGGGCGGCCCGGGCCGGAGAGCGCGCGGATCCGGTTGAGGGCGGCCTCGTCCACGGCCGTGGCGAGGCGCGCCAGGGCGGCGTCCAGCCCCATCGGCTCGCGGAGGAGGTCGCGGGCCAGGTCGGCCAGCGGACCGGCGGGCAGCAGGCCGGGCAGGTGCTCCTCCTCGGCGATCGGGGCCAGGTCCGGGAAGGCCGCCAGCAGGCCGAGGGCGTCGGCGGCGGCGCCGGGGAGGACGAGCCGGACCCGCGGACCGATGACCCGTCCGGGGGGCGCAGCTCGCCATGGGCGCGGCGCCGCGCGCGGCGTCGGCGACGCGTGGGCCTGGGCCGGGACCGGGCCGTCCTGGTACTCCGGCGGCGGCTCGTCGTCCGCGAGGTCCGGCGGGGGCTCGTCGCGGCGCGGCGGGCGGGCCCCGGCCAGCTCCTCGCGCAGCGCGCCCACGTCGAGCTCCAGCTTCC
>JAJYAW010000125.1 GCA_021779335.1 Myxococcales bacterium
CCCGTGGTGAACTCGGCGCCCCCGGCCCGGTCCCGCGGGGCCGCCGCCACCGGCTCCCGCGCCCGCCCCCCGCGATCTCCACCTTTTTTTTCAGCGCAAAATTTTGTCTGGAGTCATCCGGTCAATGTTGTCCCGTGTGCTCCACAAAGCCTTTTTCGTGGGCGCTTTCCCGATTTGGCCCCGCAGTTCGTTGACACGCATCAATTCCGAGCCGGCTCCATCCCCCCTCGGTTCCCCCCCGTTCCGCCCCGCCGCCGCCTCCGGCGCGCAGGATTTGCGTTTCGATCTATGCCAAAAAGCGCGGTGAATTTCATGGGTTGCCTTTCAGGGTCCGTTCGGTACTCTTCGCCGCACACGGAGGAACGGAATGAACCACATGGGCACCGAAGCGACCGCTGACGTCGAGACCACCGCCGCCGTCTCCCGGCGCGACTTCATCAAGGTCTGCACCATCGCCGCCGGCGCCGTGGGGCTCCCGGCCTGGGCGGGCGAGAAGATGGCCGAGACCGTCGCCTCCGGGAAGAAGCCCTCGGTCATCTGGCTCCACTGGCAGGAGTGCACCGGCTGCACCGAGTCGCTCCTGCGCTCCGCGCACCCCGACCTCGGCACCCTCATCCTCGACCTGGTCTCGCTCGACTATCACGAGACCCTCTTCGCCGCCGCCGGCCACCAGATCGAGGACGCCCTCGAGCAGGCCGTCGCCCAGCACGCCGGCAAGTTCATCCTCGTCATCGAGGGCGCCATCCCCACCAAGGACGACGGCATCTACTGCCGCGTCGCCGGCCGGACCGCCATGGAGACCACCGCCCGCCTCGCCGAGAAGGCCGGCGCCATCGTCGCCATCGGCTCCTGCGCCTCCTGGGGCGGCATCCCCTCCGCCTCCCCCAACCCCACCGGCGCCGTCGGCGCCCCCCAGTTCCTCAAGGGCAAGACCGTCGTCACCCTCCCCGGCTGCCCCGCCAACCCCTACAACCTCCTCGGCACCGTCCTCCAGTTCGCCACCTTCGGCACCCTCCCCAAGCTCGACGACAAGGGCCGCCCCCTCTTCGCCTACGCCCGCGTCATCCACGAGGACTGCCCCCGCCGCGCCCACTTCGACGCCGGCCAGTTCGCCCAGCAGTTCGGCGACGCCGGCCACCGCAGCGGCTGGTGCCTCTACAAGCTCGGCTGCAAGGGACCCCAGACCCACGCCAACTGCTCCCTCCTCTCCTACTGCGAGGTCCCCGGCGCCTGGCCCATCGGCATCGGCCACCCCTGCGTCGGCTGCACCGAGCAGGGCATCGCCTTCCACGTCCCCATCAGCAACAACCTCCCCATCGACAAGCCCACCGCCCCCATGGCCTACCCCGGCGTCGGCCCCGCGCAGGGCGGCGCCTCCGCCGTCGCCGCCGGCGTCGCCGGCCTCGCCGTCGGCGCCGCCATCGGCGCCGGCTTCGTCGCCTCCCGCAAGCTGTCGAAGGACGGGGAGCAGTAAGAGGGCCCGCGCCCTCCCCGGAGGAGACCCGCCATGGAGATCACCCGCCGCAACCTCCTCAAGACCGCCGCCGTCGCCGGGGCGGTCGCCGCCGTCGCCGACGTCGCCGAGGCGCGGGAGGGGCGCCGCGCCGCGCCCGACGAGGTGGGGATGCTCTACGACTCCACCCTCTGCGTCGGCTGCCGCGCCTGCCAGACCGCCTGCAAGGTGGCCAACGGCCTGCCGCCCGACGCCCGCGACGCGAGCGGCGGCGAGTACGACGCCCCGCTCGACCTGAACGCCACCACCAAGAACATCATCAAGCTCGCCACCGACGGCCCCGCCTCCACCTACATGAAGATGCAGTGCATGCACTGCGTCGACCCGGCCTGCGTCTCCGTCTGCATGGCCGGGGCGCTCCACAAGGTCGCCGGCGGCATCGTCGCCTACAACCCGCGGACCTGCGTCGGCTGCCGCTACTGCCAGATCGGCTGCCCGTTCAACGTCCCCAAGTTCGAGTGGTCCAAGTCGCTCCCGGTCGTCGAGGACCCGAAGATCGTGAAGTGCGAGCTCTGCCGCCACCGCCAGGAGGGGCCGGCCTGCTGCGAGGTCTGCCCGCGCGGCGCGGTGATCTACGGCAAGCGGACCGCCCTCCTCGCCGAGGCCCGGCGCCGCATCGCCGCGCAGCCGGGGAAGTACTTCGAGGACCGCGCCTACGGCGAGGTCGACGGCGGCGGGACGAGCGTCCTCTACCTCTCCCCGGCCGGCGTCTCCTTCCAGGCGCTCGGGCTCCCGACGCTGCCGCGGGAGCCGCTCCCCCAGCTCTCCGAGACGGTGCAGCACACCACCTACAAGTGGGGGCTCGCCCCCATCGCGCTCTACGCCGCGGTGACCGCGGTCCAGCTCCGCAACCGGAAGGCGGACGGCGCGGCGAAGGAGGAGGAGTAGATGGCCTCGCACGCGACCGAGACGCCGCTCGGCGGCACGATCCTCACCCCGGGCTTCAAGCTCCTCCTCGGGCTCTGCGCGACCTGGGTGGCCCTGGTCCTGGTCCGGCTCGTCTGGGGGCTCCACGGGCCGGCCGGGCAAGACCCGCTCCTGGCGATCTCCAACCAGAGCGACGGCTACCCCTGGGGCATCTGGAAGCCGCTCAACGTCGTGACCTTCACCGGGATCGCCGCCGGGGCCTACGCCGTGGGCCTCCTCACCTACGGGTTCAACCGCGGCGAGTACCACGGCCTGATCCGCTCCGCGGTGCTCGCCGGCGCCATCGGGTACACGCTCGGCGGCACCTCGATCACCGTCGACCTCGGGCGCTACTGGAACCTCTGGGTGATCTTCGTCCCCCAGTGGCTCAACTGGAACTCGGTCCTCCTCGAGATCGCGCTCTGCGTCCTGGCCTACAACCTGGTCCTCTGGATCGAGGTGTCGCCGAGCATCCTCGAGCGGCTCGAGCGCTCGGGGAGCCCGGCCGCGGCGGCGCGGGCGCGCGCCATCCTCCCGCGGCTCCGGAAGGCGATGCCCTTCGTGATCTCCCTCGCCATCGTGCTGCCGACGATGCACCAGTCGTCGCTCGGCGGGCTCTTCATGGTGGCGGTCACCAAGACCCATCCGTTCTGGCACACCGGCTTCCTGCCGTTCCTCTTCCTCGTCACCTGCGTCACCATGGGCTTCGGCGCGGTGGTGGCGCTGGAGAACCTGACCGCCCTCGCCTGGGGGAAGCGGATCGACCAGCCGCTCCTCGCGCGCATGTCGATCGTCCCGGCCTGGCTGCTCGCCGCAGCCCTCGTCGTCCGCGTCGGCGACATCCTGTGGCGCTTCCGCGATCCGGCGGTCCTCGCCCGCTACCGGCTCATGGGCCACCAGGCCTTCTACGGCTCGTTCCTCCTCCTCGAGCTCGGCCTCTTCGCCGCCGCCGCCGCGCTGCTCTTCCGCCGCTCGGTCCGCGAGAACCGCGGCAAGCTCCTCGGCGCGGCCTTCCTCCTGATCCTCTCCGGCTCGGTCTACCGCTTCGACACCTACCTGGTCGCCTACCAGCCGGCCGCCGGGTGGCGGTACTTCCCGACCCCCCTCGAGATCCTCTTCTCGGTCTCGCTCGCGGCCATCGGCATCACCGTCTACGTCCTGTTCGTGAAGCTCTTCCCCATCCTGAGCGGCGTCGAGGCGACGGACGCTCACGGCACCGCGACCGGCGCGCAGTCGGCCGCCGGCCACTGACCCCCAGAGGATCCCCCATGAGCACGCGCGTCACGATCGACCCGATCACCCGCATCGAGGGGCACCTGCGGATCGACCTGGAGGTGGAGGGCGGCACGGTCCACAAGGCCTACTCCAGCGGCACGATGTGGCGGGGGATCGAGGTGATCCTCCAGGGGCGGGACCCGCGGGACGCCTGGGTCTTCACCCAGCGCATCTGCGGGGTCTGCACCACCGTCCACGCCATCGCCTCGGTGCGCAGCGTCGAGAACGCCCTGGGCCTCGAGGTCCCGCTCAACGCCCAGCTCATCCGCAACATCATCGTGGCCGCGCACGCGCAGCACGACCACATGGTCCACTTCTACCACCTGTCCGCGCTCGACTGGGTCGACGTCGTCTCCGCCCTCAAGGCCGACCCCGCCCGCGCCTCCGCCCTCGCCGCCTCCTTCACCGACTGGCCCGGCAACTCCGTCCAGCAGCTCACCGCCGTCAAGGAGAAGGTCGCCGCCTTCGTCAAGGCCGGCCAGCTCGGCCCCTTCACCAACGGCTACTGGGGCCACCCGGCGATGAAGCTCCCCCCGGAGGTCAACCTCCTCGCCGTCGCCCACTACCTCCAGGCCCTCGACGTCCAGCGCAAGGCCAACCAGGTCGTGGCCATGCTCGGCTCCAAGACCCCCAACATCCAGAACCTCGCCGTCGGCGGCGTCGCCAACGCCATCAACCTCGACAACCCCGCCACGCTCAACATGGAGAAGCTCTACGCCATCAAGAGCACCCTCGAGGAGATCCAGGCCTTCATCACCCAGGTCTACCTCCCCGACGTCGCCGCCGTCGCCGGCTTCTACCCCGACTGGCTCTCCTACGGCGCCGGCGTCACCAACTACCTCGCCGTCCCCGACCTCCCCACCGACGCCCGCATGACCGCCTTCGACCTCCCCGGCGGCGTCATCATGGCCGGCCGGCCCGGCGTCCAGCAGGTCACCAGCTGGAACGACGACTACCTCAAGCGCAACGTCACCGAGTCCATCGCCCGCTCCTACTACGACGGCGCCTGGACCCGCGGCCCCTGGGAGGGCGAGACCGTCCCCCGCTACACCGGCGACTGGAAGCCCGAGTCCCCGGCCCCGGAGAAGTACTCCTGGGTCAAGGCCCCTCGCCTCGAGGGCAAGCCCATGCAGGTCGGGCCCCTCGCCCAGGTCCTCGTCGGCTACCTCACCGGCCACCCCCTCACCGTCAAGTACACCCAGGCCGCCATCGCCGCCGTCAAGGCCATCCACCACATCGACCTCAAGCCCGCACACCTCCACTCCACCCTCGGCCGCCACGCCGCCCGCGCCATCCGCTGCGCCATGCTCGGCGAGCTCTCCCTCAAGCACTGGGGGCTCCTCGCCGAGAACCTCGGCAAGGGCGACGTCTCCACCTTCAACCCGCCCACCTTCCCCAAGGGTGAGATCCGCGGCGTCGGCTTCCACGAGGCCCCCCGCGGCGTCCTCTCCCACTGGTGCGTCATCCAGGACGGCGCCATCAAGAACTACCAGGCCGTCGTCCCCTCCACCTGGAACGCCGGTCCCCGCGACGACAAGGACCAGCCCGGCCCCTACGAGGCCTCCCTCGTCGGCAACCCCATCGCCGACCCCAAGCTCCCCCTCGAGGCCCTCCGCACCGTCCACTCCTTCGACCCCTGCCTCGCCTGCGCCATCCACACCCACGACGCCGACGGCGCCGAGGTCTCGCAGGTGAAGGTCGGCTGAGGGCGGGCGAGGGGAGCGCGCGTGGCGCGGATCGCGGTCATCGGCATCGGGAACGTCCTCGAGGGGGACGACGCGCTGGGCCCGACGGTCGCCCGGACGTTCGAGGCGGCCTACGCGGTGCCGGCGGACGTCGAGGTGATCGACGCCGGCACCCCGGGGCTCGACCTGACCGCGTACCTCGCCGGCCTCGAGGCGGTGGTCTTCGTCGACGCGGTGAAGGCCCGCGGCGGCGCCGGCGAGCTGCGGGTCTACGACCGCGCCGGCATCCTCGACCGCGGCCCCATCCTGGCGATGAGCCCGCACGAGCCGGGGCTCCGCGAGTCGATCCTCCACGCCGAGTTCCAGGGGGTGGCCCCGGCCACCATCCTCCTGGTCGGCGTCATCCCCGGCTCGATCGCCTTCGGCTGCCAGCTCACCGCCGCCGCCCGGGCCGCGGTCCCGGTGGCGGTGGCGCGGGTGAAGGCGGAGCTGGAGGCCCTCGGCGTGCCGGTCACCCCGCGCCAGCCCCCGCTCCCCCCCGACCTCTGGTGGGAGCGGCCCGCGGGGTGAACGCGGCGCGTCTTGCCGGCGCGACCGGCGGGGGCGTAGCGTGGCCTCGCCACCGTCCGTCCGGCCGCCGGGCCGGCGCGGGCGCGCTCCACCCATGACCGGCACCACGCGAGAGCGCCCCGCCGGCGCGCAGCTCGAGGGACGCCGGATCGCCATCACCGGGACGGTCCAGGGCGTCGGCTTCCGCCCGTTCGTCTTCCGGCTCGCGACCGGCCTGGGCCTGTCGGGCTCGGTCCGCAACGACGGGGCCGGGGTGATCGTCGAGGCGAGCGGACCGGCCGCCGCGCTCGACGAGCTCGAGCGCCGGCTCCGGGAGGAGCACCCGCCCGCCGCCGCCATCGCCACCTTCGAGCGCGCGACGACCGCGCCGCGGGGCGGGGCGGGCTTCGCCATCCTGGAGAGCGGCCCGGCCGAGGAGCGGCGGGTCGCCATCCCGCCCGACCTCGCCACCTGCGACGCCTGCGCGGGCGAGGTGGCCGACCCGTCCGACCGGCGCCACCGCTACCCCTTCACCACCTGCACCGACTGCGGCCCGCGCTTCACCATCGCCCTGGCCGTCCCCTACGACCGCCCGGCCACCACCATGGCCGGCTTCGCGATGTGCCCCGCCTGCCGCGCCGAGTACGACGACCCCGGCGACCGGCGCTTCCACGCGCAGCCGAACGCCTGCCCGGCCTGCGGCCCCCGCCTCGAGGTCCGGGGACCGTCCGGCGAGCCGCTCGTCGGCGACCCCATCGCGCTGGCCGGGGCGGCGCTCCAGTCCGGCTGGATCGTCGCGGTGAAGGGGATCGGCGGCTTCCACCTCGCCTGCGACGCCGACGACGAGGGGGCGGTGCGGCGGCTGCGCGAGCGGAAGCACCGCGAGGAGAAGCCGCTCGCGGTCATGGTCGCGAGCCTGGCGGAGGCCGGCCAGCTCGCCGCCGTCGGCGAGGTCGAGGCGGCGCTCCTCGCGTCCCCCGAGCGCCCCATCGTCCTCTGCCCGCGCCGCGACGGGGCCGCGGTCGCGCCGGGGGTCGCGCCCGACGGCCCGCTCCTCGGCCTCCTCCTCCCCTACGCGCCGCTCCACCACCTGCTCCTCGAGGCGGCGGGGCGGCCGCTGGTCATGACCAGCGGCAACCGCTCCGACGAGCCGATCGCCCTCGAGAACGGGGAGGCGCTGGCGCGCCTCGCCGGCGTCGCCGACCTCTTCCTCCTCCACGACCGGCCCATCGCCTCGCGCTGCGACGACTCGGTGGTCCGGGTGGTGGCCGGCGGGCCGCAGGTGCTGCGGCGCGGCCGCGGGCACGTCCCGCGGCCGGTGCGGACCGCCCGGCGCTTCGCCCGGCCGGTCCTGGCCGCCGGGGCGCAGCTCAAGAACGCCTTCTGCCTGGCCCGCGGCGACGAGGCGACGCTGGGGCCGCACGTCGGGGACCTCGAGGGGCTGGAGACGCTGGCGGCCTACGAGGCGGCGATCGCCCGGCTCGAGGCCTTCCTCGAGCTGCGGCCGGAGGTCGTCGCCTGCGACCTCCACCCGCTCTACCCGTCGACCCGCTACGCGCGCGCGCGGGCCGCCGCCCTCGGGGCCCCGCTCGTCGAGGTGCAGCACCACCACGCCCACGCCGCCGCGGCGATGGCCGAGCACCGGCTCGCCGGCCCGGTCCTCGCCCTGGCCTGGGACGGCGCCGGGCTCGGCACCGACGGCGCGTCCTGGGGCGGCGAGCTGCTCCTCGCCTGGCCCGATCGCTTCGAGCGGCTCGCCACCCTCCGGCCCATCCGGCTCGCCGGCGGGGACCAGGCCGTCCGGGAGCCCTGGCGCCAGGCGGTCGCCGCCCTCGACGACGCCTTCGACGGCGCCGCGCCGCTCGACCGGCTCCCGCTCCTGGCGCGGGTCCCGGCGGGCGCGGTCGCGGT
>JAJYAW010000126.1 GCA_021779335.1 Myxococcales bacterium
CGCGGCGGCCGCCAGGGCCGCGACCGCGGCGCGGCGCAGCCGCCGGCGGCGGGACAGGGCGCGGAGCTTGGCGGGGACCTCGGCGTTGCCGGGGTCGAGCGTCAGCACCCGGTCGAAGAGGGCCAGCGCGCGGGCGCTCGCCCCGGTGTGCAGGGCCTCGTCGCCGCGCGCCATCAGCGCCGTCACCGCCAGGGGCGGGAAGGCCGCCTTGAAGGCGGCGGGATCCGACAGGAAGGCGACCACCTCCGCCTCCGGGCGCGCCAGGCCGACCTCTCCGAGGATGCCGTCGAGCGCCTGCCGCACCTCGACGGCGGTCTGCGGCCGGGCGTCGGGGTCGACCGAGAGGCAGCGGGCCAGCAGCGCGCCGAGCCGCCCCGAGACGCGCGGCTCCACCTCCCGCGGATCGTCGAAGTTCCCCTCGATGGCGCGGCGCAGGATGGCGGTCGGGTTCCCGGCGGCGAAGGGGAGCCGGCCGGTGGAGAGCCAGTAGAGGATGGTGCCGAGCGAGAAGAGGTCGCTGCGGGCGTCGGCCTCCTTGCCCTCCACGATCTCGGGCGCCATGTGGTGGGGCGATCCGACCAGCGCGCCGGTCATGGTCATCCGCTCGTCGGAGGCCAGGATGCGCGCGATGCCGAAGTCGGCCAGCTTCACGGCGGGCGCGGGCCCCTCCTGGATGAGCACGTTCTCCGGCTTCAGGTCGCGGTGGATGACGCCGGCGGCGTGGGCGTGCACCAGCGCGTCGCAGAGCGCGCGGCCGAGCAGCAGGCCGACCTCCGGGAAGCCGAAGCCGACCTCCTGGGCGTAGGCCCGCAGCGTCCGGCCCCGCACGAACTCGGTGACCAGGTACGCCTCCGGCGCCCCGTCGCCCGCGTAGTCGTAGATCTCGACGATGCCGGGGTGGGCCAGGCGGGCCACGGCCCGGGCCTCCCGCGAGAAGCGGGCGCGGCTCTCCGCGGCCCCGGCCAGGTGCGGGTGGAGCAGCTTGACGGCCACCTCGCGGTCGAGCGCGGAGTCGCGGCCGCGGTAGACCACGGCCATTCCGCCGCTGCCCACCTGCTCCAGCAACTCGTATCGGCCCAGCATCCTGATCACGCGCCGCGCTCCACGTCCAACCCAGCGGAAGTCCAAGAGGTCCGCCCGGCGCACCCTGACATGGCTGGCCGGGTCGAGGCGGACACTATGACACGGGCGCCCGGGTTCCAGCCACGCCCCCCGGCGGCGCTCACCAGGTCGGGAAGGCCGCCGCGCCGGTGCCGGGGAGCAGGCGGCTCGAGACGAGCGCACGGATCGTCTCGGGGAGGATCGTCGTGGAGATCGGGTGGCGCAGCTCGAAGCCCGACGCAGCCAGCGCCCGGATGTCGTAGTAGTGGTCGGCGCTCATCCAGTGGAGCGCCTCGCGGTCGATGCGGGGGATGAGGGTGCCGGCCTGGCCGCGGGCGAAGCGGCGCCAGGCCGCCACCAGCCTGCGGTTGAGCGGCTCGAGGAGCGCTCCGTCCGGCACGTGGCGGAAGAGCCAGAGCAGCAGGGCGGTGAGCCGCGGCCAGGTGGGCAGGAAGCGCCCCGGCTGATAGCCCAGCGCCGAGAGGGCGACCTCCAGGAGCTCGGCGAGCGGCAGCGGGGCCTCGTCGGCGACGTTGAAGGCGCGCCCCAGCACCGCCTCGTCGTCGGGGTGGGAGGCCACGTGGACGGCGGCCCGGGCCAGGTCCTCGACGTGGCAGAGGTGGGCCACCGGTCCGCGCCGGATGATGGGGACGCGCGCCTTGCGCTGGTTGAAGAGCGCCACCAGGGCGAGCGCCCGGACCGGGCCGCCGCGCAGGGAGGGACCGTACAGCAGGGCTGGGCGCAGCACCGTGAGCGGCGCGCCCTCCCGGTAGGCGGACCAGCTGGCCCGCTCGGCCTCCCAGCGGATGCGCTCGTAGGCCGTGCGCGGCGCCTTGAGCTCGGCCTCCCGGCAGGGGAGGTTGCGCGGCCGCCCGTAGACCGCGCAGGTGGAGAGGTGGATCAGCCTGCGGGCGCCCACCTGCCCGGCCAGCCTGGCCGCGGCCGAGGCGGCGGCGCGCTCGGCGTCGGTCCGCAGCGCCTCCTCCAGGTCGCGGGGCGTGCGGACGCCGGCGTGGACGACGGCCTCCGCCGGGCCCGGGGCCGCGACCGGCCCGCCGTCGGAGCGGACGGTGACGGGGCGCGCCTCCCAGCCGGCCCGCGCGAACTCCGCCGCCACGGCGTCGAGCACGCCGCCGGGCGACCCGGTCAGCAAGACGAGCCGCCGCCCCGGGGCGACCTCCGTCGGCGCGCTCACGCCCCCCAGGCCCCGCCCTAGGCGCGGGCCTCCTCCACCTTGGCGCCGGCCACGGGGGCCGGCAGCGGCTCGGGCGGCGGCGGCTTGCGCCCCACCGGGTTCTCCTCGAGGGCGGCCGCCAGGACCTCCTCCATGTGCGTGGCGAAGACGAACTCCAGCTCGTTGCGCGCCTGCTCCGGCACGTCCACCAGGTCCTTCTCGCAGCGGGCGGGCATGATGACCCGCTTGACGCCGGCCCGGTGGGCCGCCAGCACCTTCTCCTTGATGCCGCCCACCGGCAGCACCAGCCCGCGCAGCGTCACCTCGCCGGTCATGGCCACCTTGGAGCGGACCCGGATGCCGGTGAGCAGCGACACCAGCGCCGTGAGGATGGTCACGCCGGCCGAGGGCCCGTCCTTGGGGATGGAGCCGGCCGGGAAGTGGATGTGGAGGTCGGTCTTCTCCAGGAAGTTGGCCGGGATGCCGAGCTTGTCGGCGTTGGCGCGCAGGTAGCTGAGCGCCGCCTGGGCCGACTCCTTCATGACGTCCCCCAGCTGGCCGGTCAGCGTCATGGAGCCCTTGCCGGGCATGCGGGTCGCCTCGATGAAGAGGATGTCGCCGCCGGCCGCTGTCCAGGCCAGCCCGGTGGCGACGCCGGGCATCTCGGTCCGCTCCGCCGTCTCGTCGTAGAACTTCTCGGGCCCCAGCATCTCCGGCAGGTCGGCCTCCTCCACCTGGCGCCTGGCGCCGGCCGCCACCTTGCCGCTGGCCACCTCCACCGCGATGGCGCGGCAGACGTCGGCGATGCGCCGCTCCAGCGAGCGGACGCCCGCCTCGCGCGTGTAGCCGGTGACGATCTTGATGATGGCCTTCTCGGCCAGCGTGACGGCGTCGGGGGAGAGGCCGTGCTCCTTGAGCTGCTTGGGGATGAGGTGGTTGACCGCGATGTGCACCTTCTCCTCGAAGGTGTACCCGGGCAGCTCCAGGATCTCCATGCGGTCCCGCAGCGGCCCGGGGATGGGGTCGAGCAGGTTGGCGGTGGCGATGAACATGACCTTGGAGAGGTCGAAGGCGACGTCGAGGTAGTGATCCGAGAAGGAGTTGTTCTGCTCCGGATCGAGCACCTCGAGGAGCGCCGCGCTCGGGTCGCCGCGGAAGTCGGCGCCCAGCTTGTCGATCTCGTCGAGCATCATGATGGGGTTGTGGCTGCCGGCCTTCTTCATCGACTGGATGATGCGGCCGGGGAGGGCGCCCACGTAGGTGCGCCGGTGGCCGCGGATCTCGGCCTCGTCGCGCACGCCGCCCAGCGAGAGCCGGGCGAACTTGCGGCCGGTGGCGCGGGCCACCGACTGGCCGAGCGACGTCTTGCCCACGCCGGGCGGGCCCACCAGGCAGAGGATGGGGCCGCGCATGTCGTTCTTCAGCTTGCGCACCGCCAGGTACTCGAGGATGCGCTTCTTGATCTTCTGCAGGCCGTAGTGGTCGTGGTCGAGGACGCCGCGGGCGTTCTCGATGTCCAGGTTGTCCTCGGTCTGCTTCGACCAGGGCAGGTCGGCGATCCAGTCGAGGTAGGTGCGGGCCACCGTGTACTCGGAGCTGGCGGTGGGGATGGCCTTGAGCCGGTTGAGCTCCTTCTGCGCCACCTTCTCCACCTCGGGGGGCAGCCCGGCCTTCTTGAGCCGCTCCTGCAGCTCGTCGAGCTCCTCCTCCTCCTCGCCGAGCTCGCCGAGCTCCTCCTTGATGGCCTTGAGCTGCTGGCGCAGGTAGTACTCGCGCTGCGTCTTCGACATCTCGCCCTTCACGGCGGAGTCGATCTTGTTGGAGAGCTTGAGGATCTCGCGCTTGCGGTTGAGCAGCTCGAGGACCAGCTTCATCCTGGGCTTGAGGTCGACCGTCTCCAGGACCTGCTGCTTCTCCTCGATGGGGACGTCGACGTTGGCGGCGATGAGGTCGGCCAGGTGGCCGGGGTGGGTGATCGACTCGACGAGCTCGGTGGCCGCCGCCGGCAGCTCCGGCATGAGCTCGATGACCTCGCGCGCCAGCTTCTTCAGGTTGATGGCGAGCGCCTCGACCTCGACGTCCTCGACGTCGGTCTTGTCCTCGACCGGATCCACCCGGGCCTTCAGGTAGGGGGCCTCCTGGACCAGCTCCAGCACCTTGAAGCGGGCCAGCCCCTGGACCACCAGCGAGTAGTTGTCCTCGCCCATCTTGAGGAGCTTCACCACCCGGGCCACCGTGCCGACGGTGTACAGGTCGGCGGCGCCCGGATCCTCCTCCTCGGCCTTGCGCTGGGTCACGACGCCGATGACCTGCTCGTCGCGCACCGCGTCCTTGATGAGCGCGATGGTCTTGGCCCGCCCGACCGCCAGCGGCAGGACGCCGCCCGGGAAGAAGACCGAGTTGCGCAGCGGGAGGATGGGCAGCACCGCCGGGATGTCCTCCCGGTTGATGAGTCCCGGGGGGGCCATGGCGGGGGCCACCTGCGCTCCGACGGCGCCCTTCTCTCTCTTCTCCGACATCGTGCTCTCCTCGGGCTCCGGGTCCATCGAGCCCACGACATGGGGATACCCAGCCGAGGGACTCTTGGCAACACGTAGTACCCGGATGGTCGCACGCGCCCCTGCGGCGCGGTCGCGGCCCGACGGGGCGTCTCACCGAGCGCTGGCGACCGTTTGACCGGGGTCCGGGGGGCGTCTAGCATCGCAGCCCTGCCCGTCGCCCGTCGCCAAGGTCGTCAGCAACCCGCCGCCACCTCGGAGCCCGCCATCGTCCGCCTCGGCCACATCAGCGACCTGCACCTCGCCGACCGGGGGCGGTACCCCCGCAACGGCTTCACCGCCAAGGACTGCGAGCGCCACTCGCCCAAGCTGGCCAAGGGGCTGCTCGACGCGCTCCAGGAGGTCGGGATCGACCACCTGGTCGTCACCGGCGACCTGACCCTCTCGGCCGAGCCCCGCGAGTTCGAGCGGGCCGCGCAGCTGCTCGAGCCGTGGGCCGCGGCCGGCAAGCTCACCGTGGTGCCCGGCAACCACGACGTCTGGACCGAGGACTCGGTGGACACCGGCCGGTTCCTCCGCGCCGTGGGGCCCGACGGCCGCGGCATGCGCCGGCCCGTTCCGACCTACCCGCACGTGGTCCCGCTGGGCGCCGAGGTGGTCCTGGTGGCGCTGGACAGCGCCCGCTACGGCGAGGAGCCCTACGCCACGGCCGGGCGGCTGGGGCCCGACCAGCTCCGGAGCACCCGCGAGCTCTGCCGCGAGCACCAGAAGCAGGGGAAGGCCACCGTCCTCGCCTTCCACCACCACCTGCTGCTGCCGCCCGAGCGGATCCCCTCCGACGCCCAGGTGGCCCGCATGCCGCTCGGCGACGCCGACCAGGTCATCCGGCTGGTGGCCGAGCTGCCGGTCGCGGCGCTCCTCCACGGCCACCGCCACTGCGCCTTCCGGGTGGACCTGCCGGGCGTGGCCGGGCCGGTGCCCATCCTGTGCGCCGGCTCCGTCTCGCGGGTGACCGACGAGCCGGTGCGGCGCGCCCGCGCCTACGTCTACGAGCTGGACGCCGGCGGCGTGCGCGGCGTCGAGGCGCTCGTCTCCGGCGCCAGCTAGCGGCCCTCCATCACCCGCACCCGTGGAGTGATCCCATGAAGCGCCTCCTGCTGGTCGCCCTGCCGGCCGGCCTCGCCATCGTCGGTGCCATCCTGCTGCTCCAGGCGTGGAGCGCCCGCGGCGACGCCTTCGAGGCGCGGCTCGAGCGGTGCCGCCTCAAGCGCGAGTTCGCCGAGCGGTCGGCGCTGGCCCGCGTCCTGCCGGCCCAGCCCATCGAGGCGTGGCGCGCCGAGTCGGCCGCCCTGCTGCGCTGGTACGTCGAGGGGCTGGCCGCCATCCGCAACCGCCACCCGGGCGAGACGGCGCGCCCCACCGCGCTGGCGGCGGCCGAGGCCGAGAAGAAGCTGTCCGAGAAGGACCGGGCGACGCTGCTGGACTTCCAGCGGTACGCCGACGAGCGCTTCGAGCTGCTGCGGGGGGCGCGCTACGCGCCGCTGGCGTCCGCGGTGGCCGAGGGGCTCCGGCTCGACCTCCTCACCGTCCAGCCCGGGCCGTCGCCCGACGGGGCCGGCCCCGGGCTCCGCATCGACTTCGCCCTCTGGGGACCGCCGCGGCTGCTGGAGCGGGAGAGCACCGGCGAGAGGTCCACCACCCGCACCGTGCTCCCGGTGGCGCTGCGGCAGCTCTCCCTCGAGCTGCTCGACGAGAGGGGCGGGCTCTTCGGCGGCATGGCCGGCGGCGGTGAGCCGCACCAGAAGCTGGCCGACGGCGAGCGGTTCGTGGAGGACTTCCCGCCGTCCATCCTCTTCGGCACCTACTGGATCGACCTGCTGCCGCGCCAGCCGCGCACCCTGAAGCTGGACCTGGCGGCGTCCATCCGCGGCGCCGACGGCCAGGAGCGCCCGGCGCTCTTCTCGGTGAGCCTGCCCATCGAGGAGGGCTGGAGGCTCCCGCCGGGCGTGGACTTCAAGGCCGAGGTCCGCGAAGGGCCGCAGCCGGGGGCGCGATGAGCGGGAGGTCCAGGCCGCCGGCCTCGGCCGGTCCGAAGTCGAAGTCGAAGTCGAGCGTGAAGGCGAAGCCGGTCGGGGCGAAGGCCCGGCCGAAGAAGCCGAAGGCGAAGGCGACGACGAAGGCCACCGCGCGGACGGCCGCGCCGAGCAGGCCGGCGGCGATCCCCCCGCTCGCGGCCGAGCCTTCGGCCCCGGCCCCGGCTCCGACTCCGGCTCCGCCTCCAGCCCCCGAGCCGGCCCCTGCGCCAGCGGCGCCTCCGGCCCCGACCTCCGACGCGATCCACTTCGAGGAGCTCTCTCGCGACGCCGCCTCGGCCTTCCTCTTCGCGGCGCTCCTGCCCGGGGAGACGCTGACGCTGGTGAAGCAGCTCGGCCTCTCCCGCCCCGGCTTCCGGCCTGAGGGGCTGGGCGAGGTGGAGCGCTGCGATCTGGTGGCCGACGAGCTCCGGGAGCACGCCCCATCGCGCGAGCCGCTCATGGCGGTGCTACGGCAGGGGCTGAAGGAGCCGGCCTTCCCATCGAGCAGCCTGGATCCGGAGGCGGCCGACGAGCTCCTCGAGGTGGCCGGCAGCGACCACGGCCTGGCCATCGCCCTCTGGCGGCTGCTGTGCGACCCGCGCCCCGAGGTCCGGCAGCGCGGCGCCGCGGCCCTGGAGCGGCTGGCCTCCGAGTGGTACGGGCCGCCGCCCGAGGGTGGCGAACCTGCGGCCGCCGGGCCGGCCTCGGGCCGTGGCAGCGGCGGCGGCACCCCCGAGGACGCCGCCAGGAAGATCCAGGCGCTCGAGGCGCAGGTGACGCGAGGCGAGGCCCGGCTCGAGGAGGAGCGCCAGCGGAGCGAGGCGCGGCGCGAGAAGCTCCAGGCGCAGCTCAAGGAGGCCCGGGCGGAGGCGGCCAGGGCGGTGGCGGAGGCGGCCCGCGGCCGGGAGGTCGCCGACGCGGCCCGGGCGGCGCAGGCCAAGGCCGAGACCG
>JAJYAW010000127.1 GCA_021779335.1 Myxococcales bacterium
ACATCGACTACCTGCCCGCCAGCCACCGCGTCTACGCGGCGGCCGGCCGGGCCGGGACCCTCACCGTGGCCGTGCTCGACGCGGCGGGCGGCCTGACCCGCGCCTGGACGGCGCCGGCCGCCCAGGGCGGGCGCGTGGTGGTCGTGGACGCGCGCGGCGCGGCCTACGTGGCCGACTCGAAGGACGGGCGGATCCTCGTCTTCAGGTGATCGGCCCGCCGCGCGGGCGCTGCCGGCGAGCCCGCGCGGCGGCCGCTAGAGCGGCACCTTCTCGGTCGCCACCACCGCGTCGGCCAGCAGCCGCTTGGCCGCCAGCAGGCCGGAGGCGTCGTACTTGGTGTAGCGGCGGATGCCGCCCAGCAGCATGGTGGCCAGGTCGCCCTCGGCCACGAAGAAGGCGGCGCGGCGCGCCGCGCTGGCCACCTTCTCGCTGGCGGCGAAGGTGAAGACCTTGACCGCCGCCGCCGCCAGGGCCCGCGAGGCCTCGCTGCGCCCGGCCGCCGTCTTCTCGGCGCGGAGCAGCGCGCTCTCGGCCGCGAAGGCCTGGATGGCCACGTCGGCCAGGGCCAGCAGCACCTCCTGCTCGTCCTTGAGCTTCTCGCCGAAGCGCTGCACCGCCGCCCCGGAGACCACCAGGAAGACCTTCTTCAGGTTGGCCAGGGTGGCCTTCTCGGCGGCGAACGGATCCGCCGGGTCCAGCTCGTCGAGCGAGGGGCTCATGAGCCCCTCCATGGCCTTCATGGCCTCCTTGGCGATGGGCAGCTCGCCCTTCAGGGCCCGCCGCAGGATGGTGCCGGGGATGAGGAGCCGGTTGATCTCGTTGGTCCCCTCGAAGATGCGGTTGATGCGCTCGTCCCGGTAGTAGCGCTCGGCCGCGTACTCCTGGGTGAAGCCGTAGCCGCCGTGGATCTGCACCACGTCGTCCACCACGTCGGCCAGCATCTCGCTGCAGAAGACCTTGGCGATGGCGCACTCGATGGCGTACTCCTCGATGCCCGCCTGCACCGCCTCGTAGTACCTGGGCTGGTCCTTCGGGATGGTGGCGAGCCGGTCGTCGATCATCCCGGCCAGCCGGAAGACGAGCGACTCGGAGGCGAAGAAGTCGGCCGCCCGATCGGCCAGCTTCTCGCGCATGGCGCCGAAGCTCGAGATGGGCACGCCGAACTGCTTGCGCTGGTTGGCGTAGGCCGCCCCCACCGCCAGGGCGGCGCGCGCCGCGCCGTTCACGTTGGCGCCCAGCTTGAAGCGCCCCACGTTGAGGACGTTGAAGGCGATCTTGTGGCCCTTGCCGATCTCGCCGAGGACGTTCTCCACCGGCACCTTGGCCCCCTCCAGGATGACCGAGGTGGTGGAGGAGCCCTTGATGCCCAGCTTCTTCTCCTCCGGGCCGATGGTGACGCCCTCGAAGTCGCGCTCCACCAGGAAGGCGGTGAAGTGCTTGCGGTCGATCTTGGCGAAGACCGTGAAGAGCTGCGCGAAGCCGCCGTTGGTGATGAACTGCTTGGTGCCGTCGAGGAGGTAGTGCTTGCCGTCCGCGGAGAGGGTGGCGGTGGTGGTGCCGCCCATGGCGTCGGAGCCGGCGCCCGGCTCGGTGAGGCAGTAGGCGGCCGCCCACTCGCCGGTGATGATCTTGCCGAGGTACCGCTCCTTCTGCGCCGCGGTCCCGTAGTAGATGAGCGGCAGCGTCCCGATGCCGCTGTGGGCCGAGTAGCTGACGGCGAAGGCGCCGGCCGCGCCCATCCGGTCGGCGGCCAGCACGCTGGTCACCTTGTCGAGGTCGAGCCCGCCGTACTCCGCCGGCGCGTCGATCATGAGCAGGCCGGCCTCGCCCGCCTTCCTGATGAGCGAGACCGCCAGCCCGGGCTCCTGGTGCTCCAGCCGCTCGAAGACCGGCAGCACCTCGTCCTTGACGAAGGCCACCGTGGTGTCGGCGATGGCCCGCTGCTCCTCGGTGAAGTCCTCCGGCGTGAAGACGTCCGCCGCGGGCACCGCGGCCAGGAGGTACTCCGCCCCCTTCATGAGCTTCGGCATCTTGCCTTCCTTCCGGGGCGTCTGCCCCGACGACTGCCCCGACGACTGCCCCACCGTCATCACGTCCTGGTCCATGACGCCTCCCTCAGATCCGCTCGAACACGCCGGCGGCGCCCATGCCGCCGCCGATGCACATGGAGACCACGCCGTAGCGCCCGCCCGTCCGCTTCAGCTCCTGCAGCAGCGTGGCCGTGAGCTTGGCGCCGGTGCAGCCGAGCGGGTGGCCCAGCGCGATGGCGCCGCCGTTGGGGTTGACGCGCGCCGGGTCGAGGCCGAGCGTGCGCACCACCGCCAGCGCCTGCGCGGCGAAGGCCTCGTTGAGCTCCCAGGCCGCCACGTCGCCGGCGGCCAGGCCGGCCCGCCGCAGCGCCGCCGGGATGGCCTCCACCGGGCCGATGCCCATGAGCTCCGGGGCCACCCCCTTCACCGAGAAGGAGACGAAGCGGGCCAGCGGCGCCTGCGCCACGCGCTTCAGGAAGGCCTCGGAGACCACCAGCGCGGCGGCGGCCCCGTCGGTCATCTGCGAGGAGTTGCCCGCGGTGACGCTGCCGTCCAGCTTGAAGGCGGGCTTCAGCCTGGCGAGCCCCTCCGCGGTGGTGTCGCGGCGCACCCCCTCGTCGGCCGCGACGGTCTCCTGGCGCCGCTGCAGCTTGCCGCCCACCAGCGCGGCCCCCTCCACCTCCACCGGGACGAGCTCGGCGGCGAAGCGGCCGGCGTCCTGGGCGGCGGCGGCGCGCCGGTGGCTCTCGGCGGCGAAGGCGTCCTGGTCGGACCGGCTGACCGCGTACTTCTGCGCCACCAGCTCGGCGGTGATGCCCATGGAGGCGTAGGACTCGGGCCAGGCGCCGGCCAGGGCCGGGTTGGCGCTGAACTTGCCGCCGCCCATCGGGATCATCGACATCGACTCGGTGCCGCCGGCGATGAGGCAGTCGGCCGCGCCGGCCATGATCTTCTCGGCCGCGCTGGCGATGGTCTGCAGGCCGGAGGCGCAGAAGCGGTTCACCGTCTGGCCCGGCACCGCCACCGGCAGCCCGGCCCGGAGCGCCGCCACCCGCGCCACGTTCATGCCCGCCTCCCCCTCCGGGAAGGCGCAGCCGAGCAGCACGTCCTCCACCAGGGCCGGGTCCACCCCGGTCTGCTGGAGCAGCGCCCGGATGGCCACGGCGGCCAGGTCGTCCGGCCTGACGTCCTTCAGCTTCCCCTTCTTGGCCTTGCCGCCCGGCGTGCGGACCGCGGCGAGGATGTAGGCAGCGCTCATGTGGAAGCCTTTCTCTTGTTGCGGCGAGCGGTGGGGCGGGTGGTCGGCGGGCGGTGGAGCGGGTGGTCGGCGGGCGCGGGGCGCGGTCAGTTGCGCAGCGGCTTCCCCTTCTTGAGCATGTGCTGGATGCGCTCCAGGGTCTTCTTCTGGCCGCACAGCGAGACGAACGCCTCGCGCTCCAGGTCCAGCAGCCACTGCTCGGTGACGGGCGTGCCGGCCGGCACGTCGCCGCCGGTGATGACGCCGGCGATCTTCTTGCCCAGCAGCTCCTCGTACTCGGTGATGAAGCCGCCCATGCGCATGTTCCAGAGCGAGGACGCCAGGCTGGCGGCCACGCTGCGGCCGGGCGCCTTGAGGTCGGTGGCGGGGCGGCCCGGCCTGTAGTTGGCGGCCAGCGCCAGCACCTTGAGCTTGGCGTCGTGGAGGTGCCGGTCGGCCCCCAGGGTCGGCTGGTCGCCGTGGCGCAGGAAGCCGAGCGGCCCCAGCTCCGCCGCGGAGGTGGAGACCTTGGCCATGGCGATGGTGGTGAAGTTCTTGAAGACGAAGGGGGAGACGTCGGCCTCGTACTGCTCGGCCAGCCGGATGGCGCGCAGCGCCAGCTCCTTGGTGCCGCCGCCGGCCGGCAGGAGCCCGACGCCGATCTCGACCAGCCCCATGTAGGTCTCGGCGTGCGGCACGATGGCGTCGGCGTGCAGGCTGGTCTCGCAGCCGCCGCCCAGGGCCAGCCCGTGCGGCGCGGCCACCACCGGCACGCGGGCGTACTTCACCGCCATCATGGCCCGCTGGAAGGCCCGCACCGTCAGGTCCACCTCGTCGAAGGCCCCCTCGGCGATGGCCATGACCAGCATGGCCAGGTTGGCGCCGGCCGAGAAGTTGGGCCCCTGGTTGCCGATGACCAGCCCCTGCCCCTCCCGCTCGGCGCGGGCGATGGCCTTGTGGAACATGGCCAGCGTGTCGCCGCCGATGGCGTTCATCTTGGCGTGGAACTCCAGGCAGAAGACGCCGTCGCCCAGGTCCACCACCGAGGCCCCGGCGTTGCGCTCCACCTCGCGCCCGGCCCGCTTGAGGAGCGTGAGGTCCACCGCGTCGGCCGGCGCCTCCACGTCGCGCCAGGCGCCGCTGGCCACGTCGAGGTGGCGCGCCCGCCCGCCCTCGAAGCCGTAGAACGCCTCGACCCGCCGCAGCGAGGCCGGCACGGCCACGCCGTCCGCCTCGGCCCGCTGGACGAACGCCGCCACGCCGATGGCGTCGAAGAGCTCGAAGGGGCCCAGCTCCCAGTTGAAGCCCCAGCGCATGGCCCGGTCCACGTTGACCACGTCGTCGGCGATCTCCGGGATGCGGTTGAAGGCGTAGAGGAGCGTGTCGCGCAGGTTGCGCCAGGCCAGCTCGGCGGCCGGGTCCTTGCCGGCCAGCACGGCGCGCACGCGCGCCGCCGGGTCGTCCAGCCCCTTGGCGGCCTCCACCGAGGGGAACTTCGGCCGGGTGCTCGGCGCGTACTGGCCGGTCTTCCAGTCGAGGAAGGAGGTCTCGGGCTTCTCGCCCCGGGTCTTCTTGAAGAAGCCCTGCCTGGTCTTGTTGCCGAGCAGCCCCTTCTTCACCATCTCGTCCACGAAGGCCGGCAGCTTGAAGGTGTCGCGCCGCTCGTCGTGGGGCAGCAGCTCGAAGGAGTTCCGGGCCACGTGGGCCAGCGTGTCCAGCCCGACCAGGTCGGCGGTGCGGAAGCAGGCGCTCTTGGGGCGGGCGGTGGCCGGCCCGGAGACCGCGTCGACCTCCTCCACCGAGAGGCCCAGCGCCACCATGTGCTGGATGGCGTTGCACATGGAGAAGACGCCGATGCGGTTGGCCACGAAGTTGGGCGTGTCCTTGCCGACCACGATCCCCTTGCCGAGCCGGCGCCGGATGAAGTCGGCCAGCCCCGCGGCCACCGCCGGGTCGGTGAAGCGGGAGGAGACGATCTCGAGCAGCCGCATGTAGCGCGGCGGGTTGAAGAAGTGGGTCACCAGGAAGCGGGGGCGCACCGCCTCCGGCAGCGCGTCGGCCAGCGCGTTGACCGAGAGCCCCGAGGTGTTGGTGGAGAGGATGGCGTCGGCGCGGAGGCGCGGGGCCACCTGCTCGCCGAGCAGCCTCCGCTTCACCGCCATGTCCTCGACCACCACCTCGATGACCCAGTCGCACTCCGCCAGCCGGCCCAGGTGGTCCTCCAGGTTGCCAGGCTCGATGCGGGCGGCGTCGGCGGCCAGGTAGAGCGGCGCGGGCTTGAGCCGCTCCAGCCCGGCGATGGCCGCGGTGGCGAGCCGGTTGCGGACCGCCGCGTCGCCGAGGCCAAGGCCGGCCGCCGCCTCCTCCGGGGTGGGCGCCCTGGGGACGAGGTCGAGGAGCAGCACCGAGAGCCCGGCGTTGGCCAGCTGGGCGGCGATGGTGGCGCCCATGACGCCGGAGCCGAGCACGGCGGCCCGCTCGATGCGGGGCGCGGCGGAGCGAGGTGAGGCGGAGGCGGTCATCGTGGTTCTCCAATCGGGAGGCGGAGAGCGGACGGCGCGGCCAGACGGCAGGAGCCACTGCAGGCGACGCGCCGCGTTGGGCGGGGGCGCAAGGCGTTGATTTTCGGGTCAATGCCGACCGGGAGCCGGCGACGAGGTGCCCCTGTTGCACCAATCCCGGAACGGTTATGCTCCATCCGAGGAACAGCCATGATCCCGTCCAGCGAGCGACGCCCTTCCGTCTGGGCCTTCTCCACCAGCCGCCTCCGCCACGTCTTCGAGGCGGTGGCCCCTTCGCTGGCCGAGCGGATCGAGGTCCGCGTCTTCGACCGGGGCTTCGAGGAGGCGCTGGCCACGGTGCGCGAGCTCCAGCAGGCCGGCGAGCGGGTGGACGCCCTGGTGGCGGCCGGCTCCAACGGCGCCTACCTGCACGACCACGCCGAGCTGCCGGTGGTGGTGGTCGAGGCCTCCACGGTGGACGCGCTCCAGGCGGTGGTGCAGGCGCGCAAGCTCTCGAAGCGGATCGGCGTGGTGAACTTCCGGCGCATCGTGGCCGGGCTCGACGAGGCCAAGTGGCTGCTGGGCGCCACCGACTTCGAGCAGCGCGCCTACGTCACGCCGGAGGAGGCGCGGGCCCACGTGGCCGAGCTGGCGGGGCGCGGCTACGAGGTGATCATCGGCCCCGGGCCCGTCTGCGCCATGGCGGAGCAGGCCGGCCTGGCGGCGGTGCTGGTCTACGGGCAGGACTCGCTGGTGGAGTCGATCCGGCAGGCGGCCGAGATCGCCGCCATCGCGCGCGGCGAGGCGGCCCGGCGCGAGGGGCTGCAGCGGGCGCTGGACCAGCTCGAGCCGGGCGTGGTGGCGGTGGACGCGGAGGAGCGGGTGGTCTCGCTGAACGGCGCGGTGGAGCGGCTGCTGGGGGCGGGCGCCGCCGATCTCCTGGGCAAGCGGCTCACCTCCCTCTCCCCGGCGCTCGGCCTCTCCCGCACGCTGGCCACCGGCCGCGGCGACCTCGACGACGTGGTCCGGCTGGGCGACCGCACCGTGCTGGTGAGCCGGGCGCCGCTGCGGGAGCGCGGCGTGCTGCTGGGGGCGGTCCTCACCTTCCAGGACGCGGCGGCGGTGCAGCGCATGGAGCGGAGCCTGCGCGCCCAGCACCGGCCGCGCCGCTTCGTGACGCGCCACGGCCTCTCCGGCCTGACCGGCCCCTCGCCGGCGCTGGCGCAGGTGCGCGCGCTGGCCGAGCGCTACGCCCGCACCGACGCCACGGTGCTGGTCACCGGCGAGAGCGGCACCGGCAAGGAGCTGGTGGCGCAGGGCATCCACGCCGCCGGCCGCCGGCGCGACCAGCCCTTCGTGGCGGTCAACTGCGCCGCCTTCCCGGAGACGCTGCTGGAGGGGGAGCTCTTCGGCCACGAGGAGGGGGCCTTCACCGGGGCGCGGCGCGGCGGGCGGCCCGGGCTCTTCGAGGCGGCCCACCTCGGCACCCTCTTCCTCGACGAGGTGGGTGACGTGCCGCTCACGCTGCAGACGCGCCTGCTGCGCGTGCTGCAGGAGCGGCAGGTGCTCCGGCTCGGCTCCAACGAGCCCACCCCGGTGGACGTGCGGGTCATCGCCGCCACCCACCGCGACCTGCGCGCCATGATCGGCCGCGGCCAGTTCCGCGAGGACCTCTACTACCGGCTCCACATCCTGCCGCTCCACCTGCCGCCGCTGCGCGAGCGCCCCGAGGACGTGCCGGTCATCGCCGCGGAGCTCCTCAAGCGCGCCCTGGCGCGCCACGGCGCCCCCACCGCGCACGGCCGGGCGCTCCGCCTGCTCCTGCCGCGCCTCACCGGCTACGCCTGGCCGGGCAACGTGCGCGAGCTGGAGAACGTGGTGGAGCGGGTGGCCCTGCTCTTCGCCGACGACGGCGGCGAGGCGCGGGTGGACGGGGAGGCGCTGGCGGCGGTCATGCCGGAGCTGGTCGAGCCGGCCCCGGCCTCCCCGGCCGCGTGGCCCGGCGCCGCCGGC
>JAJYAW010000128.1 GCA_021779335.1 Myxococcales bacterium
CGCCGGTGGTCCGCTACGCCGACCCCGGCGCGCCGCGGCGGGCGGGGCTGACCCCCAACGGCGCCGCGGCGCCGGTCTGCCGCTTCACCTCACTGGCGGCGGCCCTGGCCGCCTCGGCGGCCGGGGACACCGTCGAGGCCACCGGCGCCGCCGGGTCCCCGGTGGTCTTCACGGAGGACCCGCTCACCATCCCCGCCGGCGTCACGCTCACCACCTCCGAGGCGCCGCTCACCACCACGAGCTACGTCCTCGAGCCCTCGGCGGCCGTGGCGGGCTCGACCTTCGTGACGCTCCTCCCCGGCGCCGCGCTGTCGGGCTTCGCGGTGCGCAACGCGGCCGCCACGGGCGTCGGCCTCGCCACGAGCTGCGCGGGGGCGGCGGACACGGCCGCGGTGACGGTGGACACGGTCGAGGTGACCGGGCTCGGGGCCGGGGCCACGCCCGCCCGCTTCGCCAGCGGGCTGCGGCACGCCGGGAACTGCTCGCTGGTCCTCACGAACTCGACGTTCACGGGCGCGGACGACGGCGGCGTCGTCATCAGCGACGCGGCCGCCTCGACCTCCCTCACCATGACGGGGAACGTGATCCAGCAGAACCAGGCGAACGTGACGCCCTACTCGATCGGCTCGGGAGATCGCTTCGGCGGCGGCCTGGTCTTCTATGGGACGCACCCCGGGACGGTGACCTTCAGGAGGAACCTGATCACGTCGAACGCCGGAGACCAGGTGCTGGTCTTCTCACCAGGGGCCCTCGACCTCTCGGCACCGTCCTGCGGTACGGACTGGAACACCTTCGCGTGCTACACGGCGCCGGGCGCGGCCATCTCCTCGAAGTTCGGGACGGTGAACGTGGCGCACACGGCGTGGCAGAACGACATCCCCGCGGCGGGCATCGATTTCGTCGTGGAGGCCGGCGCCGTCATCAGCGGCGCGACCACCCAGGCCTGCGCCCGCTACGCCGCCACCTGCCCCTGAGGGCCGCCGCCGCGCCGCGGCGAGCCGCTCAGTACCTCGGCACCCCGGGATCCACCTCCACCGCCCACCGCTCGATCCCGCCGGCCAGGCTGAGCACGCGGGTCACCCCGGCCGCCCGGAGCCGCCGGAGGGCGGTGAGGCTGCGCACGCCGTGGTGGCAGTAGAGGACGACCGGCCGCGCCGAGGTGAAGGTGGAGAGCGCGTCCCCGAAGCAGGAGAGCGGCGCCAGGCGCGCCCCGGGCAGGCGGCAGACCTCCCACTCGGACGGCTCGCGCACGTCCACCAGGTCGAGGGGCTCGCCGGCCGCGAGCCGCGCCGCCAGCTCGAGCGGCGTGAGCTCCAGCGCCTCGCCGGGCGCCGCGGCGGGGGCGCCGCAGGACCCCTCGACCTCCTCGAGCTCCCCGAGCTCGCGGGTCCCGCAGGCCGGGCAGCGCGGATCCTTCCTCACCGTCACCTGGCGGAAGCGCATGGAGAGGGCGTCCACCAGCAGGAGCCGCCCCACCAGCGGCTCGCCGATCCCCAGCAGCAGCTTGAGCGCCTCGGTGGCCTGCACCAGGCCGATCAGGCCGGGCAGCACCCCGAGGATGCCCCCCTCGGCGCAGGAGGGGACCTCGCCGGGCGGCGGCGGGTCGCGGAAGAGGCAGCGGTAGCAGGGCCCCTCGGCGGTGGCGAAGACCGAGGCCTGCCCCTCGAAGCGGAAGACCGCGCCGTAGACGTTGGGCCGGCCGGCCAGGACGCAGGCGTCGTTGGTGAGGTAGCGGGTGGCGAAGCTGTCGGTGCCGTCCACCACGAGGTCGTGGGCCCGCACCAGCGCGAGCGCGTTGCCGCGGTCGAAGCGCGCGGCGAGCGGCTCGACGCGGACGCCGGGGTTGAGGTCGAGGAGCCGCTCCCGCCCCGACTCGACCTTGGGCCGCCCCACCGCGGCGGTGCCGTGGAGCACCTGGCGCTGCAGGTTGGAGGCGTCCACCACGTCCGGGTCCACCACGGTGAGGTGGCCCACGCCGGCCGCGGCGAGGTAGAGCGCCACCGGCGAGCCGAGCCCGCCGGCCCCCACCAGCAGCACGCGCGCGGCCTTGAGCCGGCGCTGGCCGTCGGCGCCGACCTCCGGGAGGACGAGGTGGCGCGCGTAGCGCTGGCGCTCCTCGGCGGTGAGGGGGGGGAGGTCGGCCGGGCCGCGCTCGGGCATGCGGGACATCCTAGCCGCGCCGGGCCGCGCGCGCTCCCGCGCTCACGCCTCGATCCCCTCGAAGAGGACGGAGGAGAGGTAGCGCTCGCCGGCGTCCGGCAGGATCACCACCAGGGTCTTGCCCTTCGACTCGGGGCGCCGGGCCACCTGGAGGGCCGCCGCCACCGCGGCGCCGCAGGAGATGCCGCCGGTGATCCCCTCCTCCCGGTGCAGGCGCCGCGCCACCTCCACCGCCTCCTCGTTGGAGACGGCCACCACGTCGTCCACCAGCGAGAGGTCGAGCACGTCCGGCTTGAAGCCGGCGCCGAGCCCCTGGATCTTGTGCGGCCCCGGCTTGGGCGGCTGGCCGGCGCGCAGCGCGGTGAGCACCGCCGAGCCGGTCGGCTCCACCGCGATCGACCGGAGGGGCCTGTGCTTCTCCTGCTTGAGGTAGCGCGAGACGCCGGTGATGGTGCCGCCGGTGCCCACCCCGGAGACCAGGATGTCCACCTGGCCGTCGGTGTCGTCCCAGATCTCGGGCCCGGTGGTCTTGAAGTGGATCTCCGGGTTGGCCGGGTTCTTGAACTGCTGCGGCATCCAGTACCTCGCGGGGTCGCCGGCCAGGATCTCCTCGGCCTTCGCGATCGAGCCCGAGATGCCCTTGGCCCCCTCGGTGAGGACCAGGTCGGCCCCGTAGGCCTTGAGCATGCGCCGCCGCTCCAGCGACATCGTCTCCGGCATGGTGAGGACGATGGGGTAGCCGCGCGCCGCCGCCACGAACGCCAGCGCGATGCCGGTGTTGCCGCTGGTGGGCTCGACGATGGTCCGCGCCCGGGAGCCGGGCGTCAGGATCCCGTCCCGCTCGGCGGCCCAGATCATGGCGGCGCCGATGCGGCACTTCACCGAGTAGGCCGGGTTGCGCCCCTCGATCTTGGCGAGCACCGTGGCGTGGAGCCCCTGGGTGACGCGGTTGAGGCGCACCAGCGGGGTGCGGCCGATGCTGCGGCTGTTGTCTTCGTAGATCCGGGCCATGCGGGCTCCTGCGGGGCGGGTGCGCTTCGGACGGCTTGTCCGCGATAGCGGACACGGCGGGCCGGGGCCGCCCCCACGCGGGGCTGGCCCGCCCGGGGGCGTGGGGCCGGCTACCTCGCGGCGGCGAAGGCCTCCTCGAAGTCCTCCTTGATGTCGTCGATGTGCTCCAGCCCCACCGAGACGCGGATGAGGTCCGGCGTCACGCCGGCGCTCCGCTGCTCGGCCTCGGAGAGCTGCGAGTGGGTGGTGGTGGCCGGCTGGATGACCAGCGTCTTGGCGTCGCCCACGTTGGCGAGGTGGCTGGCCAGCTTGACGCCCTCGATGAACCTGCGCCCCCCGTCGCCGCCCCCCTTGATGCCGAAGGAGAGGACCCCGCCGAAGCCGTTGCGGAGCAGCGCCCGGGCCCGCGCGTGGTGCTTGTGGCTCGGCAGGCCGGGGTAGAGGACCCAGGCCACCCGCGGGTGGCCCTCGAGCCACTGCGCCAGCGCCAGCGCGTTGTCGGCGTGGCGCTGCACGCGGAGCGAGAGGGTCTCCAGCCCGAGCAGGAACTGGTGGGCGTTGAAGGGGGAGAGCGCCGGCCCCTGGTCGCGCAGCCCCTCCACCCGGGCGCGGAGGATGAACTGGATGTTGCCGAAGGGGCCGCCCACGCCGAAGACCGAGTTGAAGACCAGGCCGTGGTAGCCGGGCGAGGGCTCGGTGAAGAAGGGGAACTTGCCGCTCCGGGCCCAGTCGAACCTGCCGGAGTCGACGATGACGCCGCCGATGGAGGTGCCGTGGCCGCCGATCCACTTGGTGGCCGACTCCACCACCACGTCGGCGCCGTGGTCGATGGGGCGGCACAGGTACCCGCCGGCGGCGAAGGTGTTGTCGACGATGAGCGGGATGCCGGCGTCGTGGGCCGCCCTGGCCAGCCCCGGCAGGTCGGGGATGTCGAAGCCCGGGTTGCCGATGGTCTCGACGTAGAGCGCCTTGGTCTTGCCGTCGATGGCCCGGGCCAGGTCGGCCGCCTCCACCGAGTCGATGAGCTTCACGCCGATGCCCAGGCGCGGCAGCGTCACCTTGAACTGGTTGTAGGTGCCGCCGTAGAGCTTGCTGGAGGAGACGACGTTGTCGCCGGCCTGGGCGATGTTGGTGATGGCCAGGAACTGGGCCGCGTGGCCCGAGGCGGTGGCCAGCCCGGCCACGCCGCCCTCGAGCGCGGCCACCCGCTTCTCGAAGACGTCGGTGGTCGGGTTCATGAGGCGCGTGTAGATGTTCCCGAACTCCTTGAGCGCGAAGAGGCTGGCGCCGTGCTCGGCCGAGTCGAAGGTGTAGGAGGTGGTCTGGTAGATGGGCACCGCCCGGGACCTGGTGGTCGGGTCCGGCTCCTGGCCGGCGTGGACCTGCAGGGTCTCGAAGCGGGGGGTGCGGCCGGCGGGGAGGGCCATGGCGTGGTGGTCCTTTCGGTGAATCCGTTAGATTGGACGCACATCCTAATTACCGGATGCGCCTCCGTCAAGCCGGGGCGAGCATGCGGGCGGGACCAGCATGGTGCGGACGCATGTCCGTGATGGCGGAGGCCGGCCGCCCCGGGCCCGCGCGGTGCCCACGCGGTCCCCCCCGCCGCGCCGGGGAGCCGCTACATTCCCGGCATGTCGAACTCCGCCCCCCGCACCGTGCCCGAGCTCCTCCTGGAACGCGTCGGCAAGACGCCGGACGCGGAGGCCTTCCGCCACCCGGTGGCGGGCGGCTGGAAGAGCCTGACCTGGGCCGACACCGAGGCCCGCGTGCGCGCCGTGGCCTCCGGCCTGCGGGCGCTCGGCGTGGCCGGCGAGGAGGTCTGCGCCATCCTCTCCGGCACGCGCATCGAGTGGGTGCTGGCCGACCTCGGCGTCCTCTGCGCCGGCGGCGCCACCTCCGCCATCTACCCGTCCTCCACCGCCGACGAGTGCGCCTTCATCCTCTCCGACTCGGGGGCGGTGGCCTGCTTCGTGGAGGACGCCGAGCAGCTGCAGAAGGTGGCCTCCCGCCGCGCCGAGCTGCCCCGGCTGCGCCACGTGGTGGCCTTCGAGGGGGGCGGCAGCGCCGACGGCTGGGTCGTCTCCCTGGAGCAGCTCGAGGCCAGCGGCCGCGCCCACGACGCGGCCCACCCGGGCGCCTTCGAGGAGGGCTGCGCGGCGGTGCGGGGCGACGCGCTGGCCACGCTCATCTACACGTCGGGCACCACCGGCCGGCCCAAGGGCGTCGAGCTGACGCACGACTGCTGGGTGAGCCAGTCGGCGGCGGTGCAGCGGTCCGGCATCCTCGACCACGAGGACCCCCTGCAGTTCTTCTGGCTGCCGCTGGCCCACTCCTTCGGGAAGATGATCGGCACGGCCCAGCTCCGCATCGGCTTCCCCACGGCCATCGACGGGCGCGTCGAGAAGATCGTCGAGAACCTGGCGGCCATCCGCCCCACCTTCGTCTGCGCCGTCCCCCGCATCTTCGAGAAGGTCCACGCCAAGGTGATCGCCACCGCCCTGGAGGGCGGCGGCGCGAGGAGGCTGATCTTCGAGTGGGCGCTCGGGGTGGGGCTGGAGGCCGCGGCGCGGGAGCGCGAGGGGCAGCCGCCGGGCCCGGCCCTGGCGCTGCAGCGCGCGCTGGCGGACCGGCTGGTCTTCCGGAGGATCCGCGCCCTCTTCGGCGGGCGGCTCCAGTTCTTCGTCTCCGGCTCGGCGCCGCTGGCGCGCGAGGTGGCCGAGTTCTTCGACGCCGTGGGCGTCGTCATCCTGGAGGGCTACGGCCTGACCGAGTCGTCGGCGGCCACCCACTGCAACCTGCCCTGGAACCGCAGGCTCGGCTCGGTGGGGCCGGCCTTCCCCGGCGTGGAGGTCCGGCTGGCCGAGGACGGCGAGGTGCTCATGCGCGGCCCCTGGATCATGCGCGGCTACCACGGGCTGCCCGAGGCGACCGCCGAGGCGCTCGACGCCGGGGGCTGGCTCCACACCGGCGACGTGGGCGCGCTGGACGGGCAGGGCCGGCTGGCCATCACCGACCGGAAGAAGGACCTGATCAAGACCTCGGGCGGCAAGTACGTGGCCCCCACCGAGCTGGAGGCGCAGCTCAAGGCCCACTGCCCGTACGTGGCCCAGGTGCTGGTCCACGGCGACCGGCGCAACTACGTCACCGCCCTGGTCACCCTCGACGCCGAGGGGATCCGGCGCTGGGGCGCCACCCAGGGGATCGCCGACCTCGACCTGCCGCGCGCCGCCGAGCACCCGGCCGTCCAGGCGCTGGTGCAGCAGGCGGTGGACCGGCTCAACGCCACCCTCCCCCGCTACGCCACGCTGAAGCGGTTCACCATCCTGCCGCGCGACTTCAGCGAGGCCGAGGGGGAGGTGACCCCGTCGCAGAAGCTCAAGCGCAGGGTGGTCGAGGCGCGCCACCGCGCCGCGCTGGACGCCATGTACCCGGCGGGCGGGTAGGCCGGGCCGCGCCCGCCGGCGCCGGCCGCGCCGCTACCCCTTGCCCGGCGCCACGCCGGCGGGCGCCGGCGCCGGCGCCGCGTCGGCCGGCTCCTCGCGGAGCGCCCGCTTCATCCGGTCCAGCGAGGCCTGCGTCTCGGCCACGAAGCGGTTGTCCTCCACCCGGACGCGGCCGGCCACCGCCAGCGTCTGCTCGTAGACGGCGATGGCCTTGGTCACGAGCACGCGCACCTTGCGCCGCAGCTCGACCCGGTAGGCCTCGGCCTCCTCGGCGTCCAGCCCGGCCGGCAGCGGCGCCTCCACCAGCGCGGCGTGGAAGGCGTCGTAGAGCTCGCCGATGCGGTAGCCCGCCGCCACCGCCCAGTCCGGGTGGCCCATGCGGATGGCCCGCAGGTAGTGCCCCTGGGCCGACAGCAGCAGCGAGGCCTTGTCCTCCAGGTCCTGCGCCAGCTTCTGCTCGCCGCTCGCGGCCGGATCCAGCTTCACCGCCAGGAAGTGGCTGCGGTAGACCTCGCCCAGGTAGAACTGCGCCTGGGACGGGTAGTAGTCGTCGAGCCGCTCGGCCTCGCTGCCCTGCTTCCAGGTCGAGACCGCCAGCCGCAGGCTCCGCTCCGCCTCGTCCGGCAGGCCCAGCTCCAGCTCCACGACGCCGCGCCCGGCCAGCGCCCGGATCCGCTCGGCCGCCGCCAGGCCGGGCCGGCCGGCCAGCCCGTCGAGGGTGGCGCGCGCCTCGGCCAGCTCGCCGAGGTGGTAGCGGCACTCCGCCTCCTTGAAGACCGCCTCCACGGCGTCGGGCCCGTCGTACTTCCGCGCCATGGCGCGGAAGCGCTCCAGCGCCAGGCGCCACTGCGCCAGCCGCTGGTGGGCCAGCCCGGCGTCGAAGAGGGCGGTGGCCTCGTGGCGCGACTCCGGGTGGAGGTCGGCCAGCCGGCCGAAGGCGCTGGCGGCGCGGGCGTAGTCGCCGGCCGAGAAGGCCGCCTGCCCGACCGCGAAGAGCTCCTCGGCGTTCTTGCCGGCCAGCTCCAGGTCGAGCGGGGTCACCTCGACGCGCTCCGGCTCGTACTCGAGCGCGACCGGCCCGGAGGCCCCGGCGGAGCCGCCGGGGGCCGCCGGGCAGGGGAGGCCGGCGGCGGCGCAGGGGCCGGC
>JAJYAW010000129.1 GCA_021779335.1 Myxococcales bacterium
CTGGAGGCGCTCGAGGCGCTGGCCGCGGCCGAGCCGCCGGCGCCGGAGCCCTCCAACCTCCTGGAGCGGGCCAGGCGGGCCGTGGCCGGCGACGGGCGCTGCGGCGCCGGGGACATCGCCCGGCAGGGGATCGCCGAGCTGCAGGCGCTCCACCGCGGGGCGCTCCGGTAGCCTGGCGCCGCGGCCGGCGCGGCGCCGCGGCCGGCGCCGGGCTAGAGAGGACGGATGGCCCCCACCCTGGCGACCTTCCCCGACGGCGGCCGGCGCTGCAGCTGGTGCGCCGCCGCCCCCGAGTACGTCGCCTACCACGACGAGGAGTGGGGCCGCCCCGTCACCGACGAGGTGCGGCTCTTCGAGAAGCTCTGCCTGGAGGGGTTCCAGGCCGGCCTCTCCTGGCTCACCATCCTGCGCAAGCGCCCCGCCTTCCGGCGCGCCTTCGCCGGCTTCGAGCCGGCCGCGGTGGCCCGCTTCGGGGCCCGCGACGTGGCGCGGCTGCTGGCCGACGAGGGGATCGTGCGCCACCGCGGCAAGATCGAGGCGGCCATCGGGAACGCCCGGGCCATGGCGGCGCTCGTCGAGGCCGAGGGGTCGCTGGCCCGGCTCGCCTGGCGCCACGAGCCGCCCGCCTCGGCGCGGCCGCGGCGGGTGACGCCCGCGGCGCTGCGCGGGCTCACCGAGACGGCCGAGTCGCGGGCGCTCTCGCGGGCGCTCAAGGGCTACGGCTTCCGCTTCGTCGGGCCCACCACGGTCTACGCCTTCATGCAGGCCATGGGGCTGGTGGACGACCACCTGGAGGGGTGCCAGGCGCGCGCCGGGGTGGAGGCGGCGCGGCGGCGGCTGGTCCGGCCCGGCTGAGGCCGGCCCTCCGCGCCGTCGGAGCTGGCCCGCCCTCGCCCAGGATCAGGAGGCCGTGCGGCGCTTCCCGGCGCCCCCGCGCACGGCCGGGGGCTTCTTCGCCCTGGGTGCCCTGGCGGTCCTGGGCGCCTTGGCCGGCCTGGGCGCCTTCGGCGGCCTCGGCGCCTCGGGCGCGGCCCCTCCCTCCGCCGCGGCCCGCTTGCCGGCCTTCGGGGCCCCGGAGGCCCTGGCCGCCCTGGCGCCGCGCGCCGGGCGCTGCCCCTTCCTGGCCGCGCGGAGCGCCGCCTTCTGCTGCCCCTCCGGGGAGGCCACGTACTCGCGCCGCTCCGCCATGAGCTCGGCCACCCGCTCCGGGGTGAGGTCGGCCGGGTCGTCGCCGCGCTTCAGCGAGGCGTTGGTCTCGCCGTCGGTGAGGTAGAGGCCGAACTTGCCCTCCTTGAGGACCACCTTCTTGCCGCTGACGGGGTCCTCGGGGAAGGTGGCCAGCGGCGGCTTGGGCTGGCCGCGGCCGCGGAACTGCTTCGGCTGCTTGAAGATCTCCAGCGCCTGCGGCAGGTCGATGGTGAGGACCACGGCGTCGTCCACCCCGCCGAGGTTGCGGCTCTCCTTGCCCATGGTGAGGTAGGGGCCGAACTTGCCGTAGCAGGCGCGCACCTCCTCGCCGCCGGGGCCGGCGCCGAGGAGGCGGGGCAGGGCGAGGAGCTGGAGCGCCTGCGCCAGGGTCACGCTGGCCGGCTCCATGGTCTTGAGGAGCGACTGGGTCTTCTGCGGCTTCTCCCCGTCCTTGGCCTCGCCGAGCTGCACGTAGGGGCCGAAGCGCCCCTCCTTCACGTGGATCGGGAGGCCGCTGGCCGGGTCGACGCCGAGCAGGCGGCCGCCCCGCGGGGTCGAGAGGATCTTGAGCGCCACCTCGGCGGTGAGCTCGTCGGGGGCCAGCTTCTCCGGGATGGGGGCGGTGTCCTCGCCGCGCTTGAGGTACGGGCCGAAGCGGCCCACCCGCGCCAGGATCTCCACGCCCTGCGCGTCGTGGCCGATGACCAGGCGGTTCAGCCCCGCCGCGTCGGCCTTCTCGAGCGCCCCGGCCACCAGCCGCTGCAGGCCGGTGTGCTTGCCGTCGCCGAACCAGAAGCCCTTGAGGAAGTCGAGCTTGGCGCGCTGCCGGCCGGCGATCTCGTCGAGCTCGTCCTCCATCTCGGCGGTGAAGGCGTAGTCGACGAGCTCGCCGAAGTGCTGCTCCAGCAGGGCCACCACCACGAAGGCCACCCAGTCCGGCACCAGGGCCTGGCCCTTCTTCCAGACGTAGCGCGCCGCCAGGGAGCCCATGATGCTGGCGTAGGTGGAGGGCCGGCCGATGCCCAGCTCCTCCAGCCGCTTCACCAGCGAGGCCTCGGTGTAGCGGGCCGGCGGGGTGGTGGCGTGGCCGCCCGGGGCGATGCCGGCCACCGGCACCTGGGCGCCCTGGGCCAGCGGCGGCAGCGGCGACTCCTGGTCGTCGAGGGCCGCCTCGGGATCGTCGGAGCCCTCCACGTAGGCCCGCAGGAAGCCCGGGAAGACGATGGTGCGGCCGGAGGCGCCGAACTCGCACCGCTCGCCGTTCGCGCCGCCGGCCTCCAGCCTCACGCCGAGCGACTCGCCCTCGGCGTCGGCCATCTGCGAGGCGATGGTCCGCTTCCAGATCAGCTCGTAGAGCTTGAGCTCGCCGCCGGCGAGCTCCCCCTGCAGCGACTCGGGCGTGCGGAAGGCGTCGCCGGCCGGCCGGACGGCCTCGTGGGCCTCCTGGGCGTTCTTGGACTTCCTGGCGTAGGTGCGCGGCTGCGCCGGCAGGAACCGCGCGCCGAAGAGCTCGCCGATCTGGGCGCGGGCCGCAGCGACGGCGGTGGCCGAGAGCGTGGTGCTGTCGGTGCGCATGTAGGTGATGTAGCCGCGCTCGTAGAGCCCCTGCGCCAGCCGCATGACCTGCTGGGCCGAGAGCCTGAGCTTGCGCCCCCCCTCCTGCTGCAGCGTGGAGGTGATGAAGGGGGGCTTGGGGCTGGAGCGGTAGGGCTTGCGCTCGAGCGAGCGGACCGTGAACGGGCGGCCGGCCAGCGAGGCGGCCAGGGCGCGGGCGGCGGCCTCGTCGAGGAGGCGGGCCTCGCCGGTGAGCCTGCCCTGCTCGTCGAAGTCCTTGCCGCTGGCGACGCGGCGGCCGTCCACCGCCACCAGGGTGGACTCGAAGGCGGGCGAGGTCGGGTGGCTGGCCTTCAGGTCCCAGTAGCTCGCCGAGCGGAAGCGCATCCGCTCCAGCTCGCGGAGCACCACCAGGCGCGTGGCCGGCGACTGGACGCGGCCGGCGGAGAGCCGCCCCTGCACCTTGCGCCACAGCACCGGCGAGACCTCGAAGCCGTAGAGCCGGTCCAGGACGCGGCGCGCCTCCTGCGCGTCCACCAGCCCCTGGTCCAGGTCGCGGGTCTGCGTCACCGCGTCGGTGATGGCCTTCCTGGTGATCTCGTTGAAGACCATGCGCCGGACCGGGACGCGCGGCTTGAGCCGGTCCATGAGGTGCCAGGCGATGGCCTCGCCCTCGCGGTCCTCGTCGGTGGCGAGGTAGAGCGTCGAGGCCCCCTTGAGCGCCTCCTTGAGCGACCGCACCACGTCCGGCTTGGTCACCACGTAGGTGAGCGCGAAGTCGTTCTCCACGTCCACGCCGGGCCCGCTGGGCGGCAGGTCGACGATGTGGCCGATGGAGGCCAGGACCTTGTAGTCGGGGCCGAGGTACTTCTCGATGGTCTTGGCCTTGGCCGGCGACTCGACGATGACGAGGGACTTTCCGCTCATTGGCCGGGACCGATAAGGGCTGGCCGGGGGTGCTGTCAAGCAGGCTCAGGTAATAAGGAGTGGCCCGGGCCGTGCCGGCGGGGTGGGAAAGGGCAGGAGATCCGGCCGGTTCTGGTGGTTCCCGGCGCGCCGCGAGGGTAGACTCCCGCCCCTTCGCACGCCCGACCTCCCGCCGCACCGAAGAGCGCCATGCCCGAATACGTCATGTCGATGCACCGCGTGTCCAAGATGGTCCCGCCCAAGCGGCAGATCATCAAGGACATCTCCCTCTCCTTCTTCGCCGGCGCCAAGATCGGCCTGCTCGGCCTGAACGGCTCCGGCAAGTCCACCGTGCTGCGCATCATGGCGGGCGTGGACCAGGAGTTCGAGGGCGACCTGACCCACCAGGGCGGCCTCAAGATCGGCTACCTGCCGCAGGAGCCGGTGCTGGATCCGGAGAAGACGGTGCGCCAGGAGGTGGAGTCGGCGCAGGGCGAGGTGCAGGCGGCCCAGCGGCGGCTGGAGGAGGTCTTCGCGGCCTACGGCGAGCCGGACGCCGACATGGAGAAGCTGGCCGACGAGCAGGCCCGCCTGGAGGCCGTCATCGCCAACGCCGGCGCCGACACCGGCCTGGCGCTCGAGCTGGCCGCCGACGCGCTGCGGCTGCCGCCCTGGGACCAGCCCATCAAGGTCCTCTCCGGCGGCGAGAAGCGGCGCGTGGCGCTCTGCAAGCTGCTCCTCGGGAAGCCGGACATGCTGCTGCTCGACGAGCCCACCAACCACCTGGACGCCGAGTCGGTGGAGTGGCTGGAGCAGTACCTGGTCCGCTTCCCCGGCACGGTGGTGGCCATCACCCACGACCGCTACTTCCTCGACAACGCCGCCGAGTGGATCCTGGAGCTGGACCGCGGGCGCGGCATCCCCTGGAAGGGCAACTACTCCTCCTGGCTGGACCAGAAGGAGCAGCGGCTCGAGGTGGAGGCCAAGCAGGAGAGCGCCCGTATCAAGGCCATGAAGCAGGAGCTGGAGTGGGTGCGCGGCAACCCCAAGGCGCGCCAGGCCAAGTCGAAGTCGCGCCTGGCCCGCTTCGAGGAGCTCTCCAGCGTCGAGTACCAGCGGCGCAACGAGACCCAGGAGATCTTCATCCCGGTGGCCGAGCGGCTGGGCGACCAGGTCATCGAGTTCAAGGGCGTCTCGAAGGGCTTCGGCGAGCGGCTGCTCATGGACGACGTCTCCTTCATCGTCCCGCCCGGCGCCATCGTCGGCATCATCGGGCCCAACGGCGCCGGCAAGTCCACGCTCTTCAAGATGGTGACCGGCCAGGAGAAGCCGGACCGGGGCGAGGTGGTGGTGGGCAAGTCGGTCAAGCTGGCCTTCGTGGACCAGAGCCGCGAGAACCTCTCGAGCGGCAAGACCATCTTCGACGAGCTCTCCGGCGGCCACGACCAGGTCAAGGTGGGGCGCTACGAGATGCCCAGCCGGGCCTACATCAGCCGCTTCAACTTCAAGGGGGCCGACCAGCAGAAGGTCATCGGCACCCTCTCCGGCGGCGAGCGCGGCCGGCTCCACCTGGCCAAGACGCTCATGACCGGGGCCAACGTGCTGCTCCTCGACGAGCCCTCCAACGACCTCGACGTGGAGACGCTGCGGGCGCTGGAGGACGGCCTGCTGGAGTACGCCGGCTGCGTCATGGTCATCAGCCACGACCGCTGGTTCCTGGACCGCATCGCCACCCACATCCTCTCGTGCGAGGGCGACTCGCGGTGGAGCTTCTTCACCGGCAACTACCAGGAGTACGAGGCCGACAAGCGGCGCCGCCTGGGCGAGGAGGGGGCCCGGCCCCGGCGCCTCCGCTACAAGCCGGTGACGCGGTAGCCGACCGGGGCGGGCCGGCGGCGCATGCCGCGCGGCGCGAGGTGGCCTATGGTCCGGTCATGGCCCACCTCTTCACGCCCGAGACCCCCGCCCTCTTCCTCGTCCTCCGCTCCGTCGTCGTCTACGGCTTCCTGCTCCTCGCGCTCCGGGTGGCCGGCCGGCGGGAGCTCGCGCAGATGACCAGCTTCGACCTGGTGCTCCTGCTGGTCATCTCCAACGCGGTCCAGAACTCCATCAACGCCGGCGACAACTCCCTCGGCGGCGGGCTCATCAGCGCGGTGACGCTGCTGCTCCTGAACTGGGGCGTGGGGTTCGCCACCTGGCGCTGGCGCCGGGTGGAGCGGCTGGTGCAGGGGCGGCCCATCCGCATCGTGACCGACGGGCAGGTCCACCTCGGCGCGCTGCGCCGGGAGCTGCTCACGCTCGAGGAGCTCCGCTCCGCGCTGCGCAAGCAGGGGATCCTGCGCATCAGCGACTGCCGGCGGGTGGTGCTCGAGCCCGACGGCACGCTCTCGGCCGTCCGCATGGACGTGGAGCAGCTGTCGCCCGGCGAGCTGGCCCACCCGCAGCGCCACTTCCGGGCCACCGAGGGGAGCGCGGGCTGAGCGGGCTGAGCGGCCGCCCCGGCTCCCCCGGCCGGGCGGGCGGGGCGCGAGCCCGGGCGCTATAACGAGGGGTCGGACGGAGGCCACATGAAGACGAGACGGCTTGGAGGGGTCCTGGAGGTGGGGGCCATGGGGCTGGGCTGCATGGGCATGACCCACGGCTACGTGCGGCCCGAGGAGATCGACGAGGCGGGGGCCATCGACACCATCCACCGGGCGCTGGACCGGGGCGTCACGCTGCTCGACACGGCGGAGGTCTACGGGCCGTTCACCAACGAGCGGCTGGTCGGCAAGGCCATCCGGGGCCGGCGCGAGCGGGTGGTCCTGGCCACCAAGTTCGGCATCCACGGCGGCGCCGACGGCAGCCCGGAGAACGCCCGGCGCGTGGCCGAGGCCTCGCTGCGCCGCCTCGAGGTCGACGTCATCGACCTCTTCTACCTGCACCGCAAGGACCCCAAGGTGCCCATCGAGGAGTCGGTGGGCGGCATGAAGCGGCTGGTGGAGGCCGGGCTGGTCCGGTTCCTCGGCCTCTCCGAGGTCGGCCCCGAGACGCTGCGCCGGGCCCAGCGGGTCCACCCCATCGCGGCCCTGCAGAGCGAGTACTCGGTCTTCGAGCGGGGCGTGGAGGCGAGCATCCTGCCCACCTGCCGCGAGCTCGGCGTCGGCTTCGTGCCGTTCAGCCCGCTGGGGCGCGGCTTCCTGGCCGGCGCCTTCAAGGACGCGAGCGAGCTCGCGCAGGGGGACTTCCGCCACGACCTCCCGCGCTTCGCGCCGGAGAACGCCAGGGCCAACGAGGCGCTCCTCCAGGCCGTCCGGGCCGTGGCGGCCCGCCACCGCGCCACGCCCGGCCAGGTGGCGCTGGCCTGGGTGCTGGCCCAGGGGGCGGACGTGGTCCCCATCCCCGGCACCCGGCGCCGCGCGCGGCTCGACGAGAACCTGGGCGCCCTGGACCTGGTCCTCTCGCCGGAGGACCTGGCCGAGCTCGAGCCGCTGGCGGGCCGCGTGGCCGGCGACCGCTACCAGCCGGCCCTCATGGCGACGGTGGAGCGGTAGCCCGCTCGCCGACCGTCTAGCGCGCCGGGGCGTCCGCCGGCGCGAGCGCCTGGCGGGTCGCCTCGTGGGCCTTCCAGCGGGCGCGGTAGTCCTCGGTGAGCTCCTCCGGCTTCGGGTAGACGTCGCCCCAGCCGACCACCTCGCCGCAGAGGATGCACTGGTGCAGCCCGCCCGGGACTTCGCGGACCCACTGGACGTGGTGGAGGCACATCGGCACGTGGAGGATCTAGCCCGGGCGGCCGGCCGCGCCAGCGCCGGTGGGGTGGTGCCGCCGGCGACGGCCCCCTCGTGTAGGGTGCGGTCGTGCTCGAGGTGAGCGGGTTCATCGTCTCGGCCTGGGAGGAGCGGCCGCGCGGCGCGGCGGCGCGGCGCCTGCTGGCCACCGGGCGGCTCGAGGACGGGCGCAGCTTCGCCCTCGTGCTGCCCGCGCCGGCGCCGGCGGTCTACGTCGCACCGGCCGACGCGCCGCGCGCCCTCGGGCT
>JAJYAW010000130.1 GCA_021779335.1 Myxococcales bacterium
TGGCCGACTACGAGGCCGCCCTCGCGACGGGCGGCGATCCGGCCGCCCGGCTGGCCGGCCACCTGGCGGCGGCCGCCCTCTGCCAGGAGCGGCTCGACGACGGCGGCCGGGCCCGCGCTCACCTCGAGGCCGCCTTGCAGCTCCAGCCCGAGCACCAGGAGGCCCTGTCGCGCCTGGCGCGCCTCCACGAGGCGGAGGGGCGGCTCCAGGCGGCGGCCGACCTGCTGCGCCGCCTGCTGGCCATCCCGGGGCTCGGCAGGCCCGAGGCGGCCGCCCACCACGTGGCGCTGGCCCGCATCGAGGCGAGGCAGGGAGACGAGCAGCGGGCCGCGGCGCACGCCGCCCGCGCGCTGGACCTGGTGCCCGGCCACGCCGAGGCGCTCAAGCTCGTGGTGGAGCTGGAGCGGCGGCGGTCGGATCCCCGCGCGCTCGCCGCCGCCCTGGAGGCCGCCGGGGCCGCGTCCACCGAGCCGGCCCTCCGCGCCGAGCTCCGGCTCGAGGCGGCGCGGCTCCACGGCGGGCCGCTGCGGCAGCGCACCCGCGCCGTGGAGCTGCTCAGGGCGGCGCTGGAGGACGATCCGGGGCGGGACGACGCCCGCGCCCTGCTGGCGCTGGCCTACGAGGAGAGCGCGCCGGCGCTGGCGGTGGAGGAGCACCGGCGGCTGCTGGAGCGCGAGCCGCTGCGCGCCGAGAGCTGGACCGCCCTCTACCGGCTCTTCGAGCGGCTGCGCGCCCACGATCGCGCCTACGTGGCGGCCACCGTGCTGCGCTGGCTGGGCGCGCCCACGCCCGGCCCCGCCGCCGACCGGCTGCTCCTGGAGGGCGACCGACAGGCGCTGACGGCGCCGCCGCCGCTCTCCGCCGCCGACCTCGAGCTGCTCCGTCCCTCCGGGGACCGCGGCCCGCTGGCTGACCTCTTCGACGCGGTGGGCGACGTCCTCGGCGAGGCGCTCCGCGCCGCGGGCGGGGACGCGGCGCAGGCCGGCCGCGTCGACCACCCGCTGCGCCGTCCGCTCGCCGAGCTGACCCGGGCCCTCGGCGCCGGAGACGACTGGGAGCTCGCCCCGGGCCCGGCCGGGCGGCTCTTCGTGGAGCCGGGCGAGCGCCCGGTGGTCCGCTGCGGTCCGGACCTGGCCCGGCGCAGCACGGCGCGGGAGCAGCGCTTCCTCCTCGGCCGCGTCGCGGCGCGGCTGCGCACCCGCACCGGCCTGCTGGAGACGGCGGAGGACGCCGTCCTCGGCCTGGCGGTGGCCGCCGCGGTCCGGCAGGTGGTGCCGGGCTGGTCCACCACCGGCGAGCCCTCCGACGACCTGGTGCGGCGGGTCGGCAAGCTGGTGGGCCGGCGTGCTCGCAAGGCGCTCGATCCGGCCGCGCGGGCGCTGGCCGGCGCCACGGCGGCGGAGCTGCCGGCCTGGCGCGAGGCCTCGGCGGCCACCACCGATCGGGCCGGGCTGGTGCTCTGTGGCGACGTGCCGACCGCCGTCTCGCTCCTGGTGCGCGGCGGTCCCGGCCACACCCCGGCCGACGGCCCTCCCCTCCTTGCTGCGGTCTGGGAGCACCCGCAGGCCCTGGCGCTGCTGGCCTTCGCCGCCAGCGAGGCCCACTTCACGCTCCGGCAGAAGCTCCGGGTGGCCATCGCCTGACCCGAGGAGGGCGGCGCAGCGGCCCGGCGGACGCGCCGGGCCCCTCAGGGCCCCTGGACCCGCAGCACGGCCTCGGTCGGCAGCGCCGCCAGGAGGGCCGCCAGGGCCCGCTCCACCGCGCCCAGGTCGCGCGACTCCACGGTGAGGCGCACCTGGTGGTCCCCGCCGTCGAACTGCGGGTAGCTGCCCAGCTCGGCGCGCGGGTGGGCGCGCGCCACGGCCGCCAGGGGTGCCGCGATCTGCTCCTCGGCGACCGCCAGGAAGACGACGGCCAGGCGGAAGGGCGCGCCGCCCAGCAGCGTCGCCACCCGATCGAACTGGTAGCGGAAGAAGCGGGGGACGCCCGGGAGCATGACCACGTTGGAGCAGCGCAGCGTCGGGTAGCCCTGGTCGCCGAGCAGCTCGGTGCCCTCGGGCACGTCGGCCATTCGCAGCGCCGCGTCCGGCGGCGGCGCGCCGCCGTGGTGGCGCCGGTGCAGGGCGGCGTAGGCCTCGACCAGGCCGGGGTGGCGGACCAGCGGGCGCCCCAGGGCCCGGGCCACGGCCGCCAGGGTCAGGTCGTCGTGGGTGGGCCCCACGCCGCCCGACGTGAAGAGCCAGCCGACGCGCCGGCGCTCCCGGTCCACCGCCTCGACGATCTCGTCCAGCCGGTCGGCCACGGTGGCGACGGCGCGGAGCTCCACGCCGAGCTGGCGCAGCCGGCCCGCCAGCCAGGGGCCGTTCTCGTCGGGGACCTTGGCGGAGAGCACCTCGCTCCCCACGACCACGAGCGAGGCGGTGGGCGCGCGCATCCCGGGCAACCTAGCGCCGCCGCAGCCGCGCCACCAGCCCGGCCACCTGCTCGGCCACCCGCGGCGCGGGGGCGGCCCCGTCGAGCACCTCGACCCGCTGCCCGGCCCGGCGCAGGCGCTCCAGGGCGCGCTCGTAGCCGCGGGCGACGCGGCGCTGGAAGGCGGCCACCTCGTAGAGCTCGGGGGTGGTGCCGGCGGCCTGACGCCGCCCCAGCGCCAGGCCGGGGCGGACCCTCAGGAAGATGGTCAGGTCGGGCGCCGGGGCCCGGCCGTTGATGGCCTCGACCCACGCCAGGTCCCCGGTGGTCAGCCCCTGGTAGGCCAGCGAGGAGAGGGTGTAGCGGTCGCAGACCACGTCGCACCCCTCGGCGAGGCGCGGCGCGATCTCGGCCGCCGCGTGGTCCAGCCGGTCCGCCGCGAAGAGGAGCGCCAGTGCGTGCGGATCGAAGCCCCCGCCGCGGCCGCCGCCGAGGCGCTGCTGCAGGACCTGGCGCACCAGCGCCCCGGCCGGACCGGCCGAGGGCTCGGCGGTGACGTGCACGGCCCGCCCCGCCGCCCGCAGCGCCTCGCCCAGCAGGCGGCTCTGGGTGGTGGTCCCCGCGCCGTCCAGCCCCTCCAGGACGACGAAGCGCCCCCGGCCCGCCCGCCGGGTCACGTGTCGAGCCCCAGGGTGGTGCGCAGCGCGCGCAGCCGCTCGAAGAGCGCGGCCTCCTCGCGCCGCAGCGCGGCGGCCGCCGTGAAGTGCTTCGCCGCGTAGCGCAGCAGCGCCAAGGTGAGGAGCGCCCCCAGCAGGAACCAGAGCGGGTAGTGCCCCTCCGGCTTGGGCTTGTTCGCCGGCAGCCAGCCCCAGCGGTCCCAGGCCAGCTTGGCGGTCATGCCGAAGCTGATGACGGTGAAGAAGGTGAGGAGCCCCCCGGTCTTCACCTCGTCGACGGAGCGCCGGGTCGCCAGCCGCTCGGCCAGCGCGTCGTGCTCGGCGCGGAGCGCCGCGGCCGCGTCGTCGCCCGGCGGGGCGGCGACGGCCTGGAGCGCGGCGGGGGCGTCGGTCGGGAGGACGGAGGCCACGGGAGCTCCCTCAGGCCCGGCCGAAGCGGGCGGTGATGGCGTCCTGCACCGCCCCCAGCGTCGCGGGGAGCTGGACGCCCGGGTTGCGCAGCGGCGACCGGAGGCCGGGCAGCGTGCCGTCGTGGTAGCCGACCTTGAAGTCGGAGAACTTGAGGCCGTGCGCGGTGGAGATGACCACCACCCGCTGCCCCTTCTTGATGTCGCCCCGGGCGGCCAGCTTCTCCAGCGCCGCCAGCGCCACGCCCGTGTGCGGGCAGGTGAAGAGCCCGGCCCGGTCGGCGCGGGCGCAGGCGTCGGCCAGCTCCTGCTCGCTGGCCTGCTCGACGACGCCGTCCATGGCCGCCAGGGCGCGCAGGGCGCGGTGGGCCGAGACCGGGGCGCCGATCTGGATGGCCGAGGCCAGGGTCTTCCGGGCGGTGATGGGCGTCACGGTGACCCCCGGCCCGGCCTTGACGCCGGCGCCGGTGGTGGCGCGGAAGAGCGGGTTGGCGTGCTCGGCCTGGGCCACCAGCAGCCGGGGCAGCCGGTCCACCACCCCGAGCGCCTTCATGAGCTCGAAGCCCTTGGCCACGGCGCTGGCGTTCCCCAGGTTGCCGCCCGGGATGACGATCCAGTCGGGCGGCGTCCAGCCGAGCTGCTGCACGATCTCGATGGAGGCGGTCTTCTGCCCCTCGATGCGCAGCGAGTTCATCGAGTTGGCGAGGTAGATGTCCCTGGTCTGGGAGAGCGCCTGGACCACCTGCATGCAGCCGTCGAAGTCGGTGTCCAGCTCCAGCACCAGCGCGCCGTTGGAGATGGGCTGCACGAGCTGGGCCGTCGAGATCTTGCCGCGCGGCAGGAGCACGACGCTGGGGATGCCGGCGGCGGCGCAGTAGGCCGAGAGGGCCGCCGAGGTGTCGCCCGTGGAGGCGCAGGCCACCGCCCGCACCGGCACGCCGCGCGACCGCATCTCCTTCACGGCGGAGACCAGCACGGTCATGCCCAGGTCCTTGAAGGACCCGGTGTGGGTGACGCCGCACTCCTTGACCCAGACGTCGTCGAGCCCGAGCTCGCTGGCGTAGCGGTCCACCTTGAGGAGCGGGCTGCCCCCCTCGTACATCGAGACCACGTTGGGCAGGGCCAGCTGCGGGTAGATCCACTCCTTCTTGCCCCACACGCCCGAGCCGAGCGGCCAGGGGCCGAGCTTGAAGCGGGCGTCGAAGAGCGACTTCCAGTCGTCGGCCGAGCGGGCCCGGAGCGCCGCGACGTCGTGCTCGACCTCGAGGAGGCCGCCGCACCGCGGGCAGCGGTAGACGACCTCGGTGAGCTCGGCGCGGAAGTCGCAGCCCTCGCCGCAGCGGAAGACGGCCCGGAAGCTCATCGGTGGCCCTCGAGGGGATGGTGGGTGCTCATGAAGGGGCCGCCACTTTGCGATCCCGCGCCCGCATTATCAAGCGCCGCGCGAGGTGCCGCCGGCTCACCCCGTGACGTTGCGCGCGCCGCAGGCGGGGCAGCGGGACCGGGTCACCGGCGTCCCGCAGCTGCAGAGGCGCGGGCCGTCGGCGCCCGGCGCCGGGCGGGTGGCGGCGGGCGGGGAGAGCTGCATGCCGCACCGGCCGCAGAGCCGCTCCCCGGGACCCGCCTCGGTCCGGCAGTAGCGGCAGGTGACGACGATGGGCAGCAAGGTCGGGCCGTCGTCGGGCAGCCCGGCCAGGACGCGCTCCACGTCCGGGGTGGGATCCGCGGCCACCTCGACCGGCTCCGCGCGCGTCTGCTCCAGGTCGGGGAAGAGCTCCGCCAGCAGGGGCGCCTCGGCCGCCTCGAAGCGGGTCGCCTCGAGGTCGGGCAGGGCCGCGCCCGGGAGGGCGGCCGCGGCGGCCCCGGCGCCCTCGAGCGCGGTGAGCTCGAGCCCTTCCAGGGGCGCCACGGGCGCGTCGGTGGCGCGCCCCTCCTCCAGGCGGCGGCCGCAGACGCCGCACTCCGAGCCGGCCTCCTGGGGGTGCTCGCAGACGGGGCAGACGATCATGGCGACAGTCTACCCGACCTGGGCCAGCGACAGCCTGGAGGCCCAGCGCCCGCGCAGCGCCTCGGCCGCGGCGGCGTGGGCCGGATCCGACAGGTCGGGGTCGGCGGCCACCAGGGCGAAGGCCTCCTCGCGCGCCTCCTCCAGGATGGCCTCGTCGCGGTACAGGTCGGCCACCTCCAGGAGCGCCTGTCCCGACTGGCGGGTCCCCAGCAGCTCGCCCGGCCCGCGCAGCTTGAGGTCGACCCGGGCCAGCTCGAAGCCGTCCTGGGTGGCCGCCAGCGCCTCCAGCCGCTCGCGGGCCTCGGGCCCGGCCTTGCGGAAGTGGGCGATGAGCAGGCAGCGGCTCCTGGCCGCGCCGCGGCCCACCCGGCCGCGCAGCTGGTGGAGCTGCGACAGGCCGAAGCGCTCGGCGTGCTCCACGATCATGACGCTGGCGTTGGGCACGTCCACGCCCACCTCGATGACCGTGGTGGCCACCAGCACCTTCAGCTCGCCGCGTCGGAAGGCCTCCATGACCGCCTGCTTCTCCTCGCCCTTCATCTGGCCGTGGAGCAGCCCGACGGCGTGCGGGGCGAAGGTCTTGCGCAGCTGCGCCACCCCGGTGGTGGCGTCGGCCAGGTCGGACTTCTCCGACTCCTCCACCAGCGGGTAGACGACGAAGGCCTGCCGCCCCGCCGCGAGCTCGCTCGCCGCCAGCTCGTAGGCCTTCTTGCGCTGCGAGTCGCCGAAGAGCCTCGTCTCCACCGGCGTCCTGCCGGGTGGGAGCTCGGTGATCTTGGACTGGTCGAGGTCGCCGTAGAAGGCGAGCGCCAGGGTGCGCGGGATGGGGGTCGCCGTCATGACCAGCACGTCCGGGCGGCGCCCCTTGCCGATGAGGGCGGCCCGCTGCAGCACGCCGAAGCGGTGCTGCTCGTCCACCACCACCAGGCCGAGCCGCTCGAACTCGACCTCCTGCTCCAGCAGGGCGTGGGTGCCGACCACGATGCGGGCGGCGCCGCGGCGCACCGCGGCGCGCGCGTCCCGCTGCCCCTTGCCGCGCCCCGCGCTGGCCACTAGCGCCACCTCGATCGGCGTGCCCTCCAGCCAGCGCGAGAGGGTGCGGACGTGCTGCTCGGCCAGGATCTCGGTGGGCGCCATGAGGGCCGCCTGCCAGCCGGACTGGACCGCCAGCAGCATGGCGGCGAAGGCCACCGCGGTCTTGCCGCTGCCCACGTCGCCCTGCAGGAGCCGGTTCATGGGCTCGGGCCGCGCCATGTCCAGGGCCACCTCGCGCAGCGCCTTCTGCTGCGAGGCGGTCAGCTCGAAGGGCAGGCGCGCCAGGGCCCGGCCCAGCGCCTCCGGCCCGGCCTCGAAGGCGACGCCCGCCTCCACCTTGACGCCCTGGCGACGGCGCGCCAGCGCGAGCTGCAGGAAGAAGAGTTCCTCGAAGACGAGGCGCCGGAAGGGGGGCGTGGCCCGCCCCTCGGCGGCGGCGAGGTCGGTGCCGGGCGGGGGGAAGTGGGCCTGGCGCACCGCCTCGCCGCGCCCCAGCAGCCCGCGGCGGATCCGCACCGGCGCGGGCAGATCGTCCACCGAGAGCGGCGCCAGCTCGTCGCACAGCCGCTTCATGAGCTTGCGCAGCGCCGGGTGCTGCCAGTCGGCCGGCCCGGCGTAGATGGGGACGATGCGGCCGAAGTTGGCCGAGTCGCCGGGCTGGTGGCGCTCCACCTCCGGCTGCGTCATCTGGCGCCGCCCGCCGAACCCCTCCGTCACCTTGCCCGACACCAGCAGCGTGGCCCCCACCGGCAGCTGCTTCTCCTTCCAGGGCGGGGCGTTGAAGAAGACCAGCCCCAGGCCGCCGGAGGGGTCGGCCACGGCCACCTCGAGCATGGCGCGGCCGTTGCGGGTCCGGCGCGAGCGGACCGTCTTCACGGTGGCGAGGACGATGGCCTCCTCGCCGAAGCGCAGGTCGGCGATGCGGCGGAGCGTGGACCGGTCCTGCCAGGCGCGCGGCCAGAACTCGAGCGCCTGCTCCACCGTGGTGCGCCCGCGCTCCTCCAGCAGCCCGCGCGGCGCCGGGTGGGCGCGCGGCAGGGCCGCCAGGGCGGTGCCCAGCGCGACGCGCCGGG
>JAJYAW010000131.1 GCA_021779335.1 Myxococcales bacterium
GGCTGGCCGTCTCGGCGGCCGGGCTCGCGGTGCTGCGCCGGCTCCAGGCCGGCGGGCTCGCGGCCGGGGCGGACCCGGTCGAGCCGGCCGCCGCCCGGGAGGCCCGGGAGGCCCTGGACCGGCTCCTCGGCCACACCCTCGGCCACCGGCTCCAGGCGCGGCGCTTCCTCGACGAGGTGGGCCACCTGCTCGGGGAGGGCTGAACCGCCAGGACGGCGTGCCCGGCCCCGGGGTCGCGCCCTCCGGCGCGGCGGAACGGGCCGTAAAGACGGGCCTTTGCGTTTGACATCGCGGGGGCGTGGCCCTACCTTGCCCAATCCCGGCGCCGGCCTCACGGCGCCGCGTCGCGGGAGTGAACGCGTGTACTTCCAGGACCTCATCCTCAAGCTCCAGGCCTACTGGGCCAGCCGCCACTGCATCCTCATGCAGGGCTACGACCAGGAGGTCGGCGCCGGCACGATGAACCCGGCCACCTTCCTCAGGGTGCTCGGACCGGAGCCCTGGCGCGTGGCCTACGTGGAGCCCTCGCGCCGCCCGGCCGACGGCCGCTTCGGCGAGAACCCGAACCGTCTGTACCAGCACCACCAGTTTCAGGTGATCCTGAAGCCCAACCCGCCCGACGTGCAGGACCTCTACCTCGGGTCGCTCAAGGCCATCGGCATCGATCCGAGGGACCACGACATCCGCTTCGTCGAGGACGACTGGGAGAGCCCCACGCTCGGCGCCTGGGGGCTCGGCTGGGAGGTCTGGTGCGACGGGATGGAGATCACCCAGTACACCTACTTCCAGCAGGCGGGCGGCTTCGAGATCCGGCCGGTGGCGGCCGAGCTCACCTACGGGCTGGAGCGGATCGCCATGTACCTGCAGGACGTCGAGAACGTCTTCGACGTGGAGTGGGTCAAGGGCGTGAAGTACCGCGAGGTCTTCCACCGCAGCGAGGTGGAGATGAGCGAGTACTCGATGCGCGCCTCGGAGCCGAAGATGCTCTTCGGCCTGTTCGACACCTACGAGGCCGAGTGCCGCCGGCTCATCGGGCTCGAGCTGCCGCTGCCGGCCTACGACTACTGCCTCAAGTGCTCGCACACCTTCAACAACCTCGACGCCCGCGGCGCCATCAGCGTCACCGAGCGGGCCGCCTACATCGGCCGGGTGCGCGCCCTGGCCCACCAGTGCGCCAGGGGATACCTGGAGAGCCGCGAGCGGCTCGGCTTCCCGCTGCTGCCGCCCAGGGAGCGCGCCGCCGCCGTCGAGGCCGCCCGCGCCGCCCGTGAGGCCACCCATGGCTGACCTTCTGCTGGAGATCGGGGCCGAGGAGATCCCGGCCGGCTTCATGCCGGCGGCGCTGGCGCAGCTCGCCGGCGACCTGACCAAGGCGCTGGCCGAGGCCCGGCTGGCCCACGGCGAGGTGAAGGCGGTCGGGACGCCGCGCCGCCTGGCCGTCTGGGCGCGCGCCGTGGCGGCCAAGCAGGCCGACGCGCGCACCGAGGCGCTCGGCCCGTCGGTGGCGGCCGCCTTCGACGCCGCGGGGGCGCCGACGCCGGCGGCCCTGGGCTTCGCCCGGAGCCAGGGCGTCGAGGTCGCGGCGCTGCAGCGGGTGGAGACGCCCAAGGGGCTGCGGCTGGCGGCGACCAGGGTCGAGAAGGGGCGCAGGGCCGGGCAGGTGCTGCCGGCGCTGCTGACCAGGCTGGTGGCCGGCCTCAGGTTCAAGAAGGCGATGCGCTCCCGCCACGACGACGTGACCTTCGCCCGGCCGGTGCGCTGGCTCACCGCGCTCCACGGCGGCAAGCCGGTCCGGGTGACCTTCGGCGAGGTGACCTCCGGCAAGGTGACCTACGGTCACCGCTTCATGGCGCCCGGGGCCATCGCGCTCAAGGGCACGCCCGAGGACTACCTGGCCAGGCTGGAGAAGGCCTTCGTGGTGGCCGACCCGGCGGTCCGCAAGGCGGCCGTCGAGAAGGGGCTGGCGGCCGCGGCCCGGCGGGCCGGGGGCGCCATCCGGCCCGACCCGGCGCTCGTCGAGCAGGTCACCTGGCTGGTGGAGCACCCCACCGCCATCGCCGGCGCGTTCGACGAGGCCAGCCTGGCGCTGCCGCCGGAGGTGGTGGTCTCCGAGATGCGCAACCACCAGCGCTACTTCGCGGTGGTGGACGGGCAGGGGCGCCTCACCAACCGGTTCGTGGCCGTCTCGGGCACCCCGGTGCGGGACCCCAAGGTGGCGCGCCACGGCTACGAGCGGGTGCTGCGGGCCCGCCTGGCCGACGCCCGCTTCTTCTTCGAGGAGGACCGGAAGCGGACCCTGGAGAGCCGGGTGGCCGACCTGGGCCGGCGCACCTTCCAGGCCAGGCTGGGCACCGAGCTGCAGCGGGCGGAGCGCATCGGCGCCATCGCCGCCGCGCTGGCCCGCGCGGTCGGCCACGCCGCCCCGGAGGACCTGGCGCTGGCGGCCCGGCTCTGCAAGGCGGACCTGGGCACCGGCATGGTCGGCGAGTTCCCGGAGCTGCAGGGGATCATGGGCGGCCACTACGCCCGGCTCGAGGGGCTGAAGGCCGAGGTGGCCGATGCGCTGACGGACCACTACAAGCCGCTCGGCGCGGGCGAGGAGATGCCGCGCGGCGACCTGGGCGCGCTGGTCGGCCTGGCCGACCGGCTCCACTCGCTGGTCGGCATCGTCGGGGTCGGCGAGAAGGCCACCGGCGCCGCCGATCCGTTCGGGCTGCGCCGCGCCGCCATCGGCATCCTGCGCATCCTGCTGGACCGCGGCTACCACCTCTCGCTGCGCGGCGCGGTGGAGGCCACGCTGGACGCGCTGGCCGGCGTGAAGCTGGCGGCCGACCGCCGGGCGGTGGCCGACCAGGTGGTGGAGTTCGTGCGCGGCCGGCTGCGCGCCCAGTGGAGCGAGGAGCTGGACGCCGACCTCGTCGAGGCGGTGCTGGCGGCCGGCTTCGACGACGTGGTGGACGCGCGCCAGCGGCTCCAGGCGCTGGCGGTGGTGAAGCGCCGCGACGACTTCGTGCCGCTGGCGGTGGCCTTCAAGCGCGTGGCCAACATCCAGGAGAAGGCCCCGGGGGCGGGCGCCGCGGCGGTGGACCCGGCGCTGCTGGCCGAGCCGGCCGAGCGGGCGCTGCTGGCCGAGGTGGAGCGGGTGGAGCGCGAGGCGGCCGAGGCCAGGCCGCGGCGCGACTACGCGGCCGTCCTCAAGGCGGTGGCCACGCTCAAGCCCGCGGTGGACGCCTTCTTCGACGGCGTCATGGTGATGGCCGAGGACCCGGCGGTGCGGAACAACCGGCTGGGGCTCATGCGGCGCGTCGCGGCGCTCTTCGCCGACGTGGCCGACTTCAGGAAGATCCAGGCCGAGCTGCCCCCGGGCGCCGGCCAGAAGAAGGCGGGTTAGGGATGCGTCGGATGGTGCTGTTGCTCCTCGCCCTGGCGGCCTGCGGCGAGCCCTCGGCGGCGCGGCTCTCCCCCACCGACCGCTTCGTGTTCCCGGCCGCGGTGGCCCTGACGGCGCGACAGGGCGTCGGCCACGCGCTCCTGGTCGCCTCCGGCAACTACGACCTGAACTACGACGGGTCCGACGGGGGCACGGTGCTCTCGGTCGACCCGAGCCCGTACGTCGCGGCCGACGGCAGCGGCGGCAGCGCCGGCCGGCCCGGCGGCGCGCTGGTGAAGCTGGGGGACGGGGCCCACGTGGGCAGCTTCGCGGGCCAGATGGTGGTGGTGGACTCCACCACCTGCCCGGTGGCGGGGGCCACGGCCACGCCCCCGGTGCCGACGCCGGTGGAGGCCCTGGTGGCGACCCGCTTCGCCGACCAGATCTGGCGGCTCCCGCTCGATCAGGACGGCCACCTCGGCCCCTGCGCGGGCGCGGGCTGCACCGTCCCGGCGGACGCGCGGCTCCGCGATCCCTTCGGGCTGGCGCTGGCGTGCCGCCCGGACGGCGCGCGCCGCTCCGCCTTCGTGAGCTACCTGCGCACCTCCGACCTGGGCGGCGCCACCTACCAGGGCTACCTCGCCGAGATCGACCTGGACGCGCCGGCCGCCCCGGCCCGCCCGCTCCTGACCGGCCCCGCGGGCCTCTCCGGGCTGGCCTACGACGCCCAGACCGACCGGATCTTCGCCACCTCCGAGCTGCTGGGGGCGGCGCCCGTCTACATCCTCGATCTCCCGGCCTGCCCCGCCAGCCAGGCCGGCTGCCCGGAGCCGGTCGCCTCGGTGGTCAACCTCTGGCCGTCGCGGCCCGGCCTCGACCTGCAGTCCATCGCCCTCTCCAACCCCCAGGCCGGCCTGGCGCGGCGCGCCTACGTGACCGCCCGCGTCTACGACAGCGTCCTGGCGTCCATCATCATGGCCCGGCCCTCCGGCGATCTGGCGTCGGTCCTGCTGGTCCTCGACGCGGAGGACGACCTGACCGGCCACCCCTCGTTCAACCTGCTGCGCGTGGTCCCCATCGGCATGGGGCCGAGCCAGGTCGTGGTGCTGCCGGCCCGCGATCCCGACCCGGTGAGCCACCTGCCGCGCCGCGACGTGGTGCTCGCCAGCAGCGGCGTCGACGGCGTCGTCTCGGTCTACGACGACGAGCAGGGCCGCGTGGCCCACGAGATCCCCATCGACGTCGGCACCGGGGCGCCGGAGGCGGGGCGAGCGCCCTTCGGCATGGCCGCGGAGCTGCTCGGCGGCGCCCCGAAGGTGGCCCGCGTCTACGTGGCGGCGGTGCAGCAGCACGTGGTCGGCATCGTCGACGTCCCGCTCGACTCGCCCGGCCAGGCCCACGCCCTGCGCGACGCGGGCGGCGCCTTGATCCGCATCGGAGGCTTCCAGTGAGCGCGCGCCGTCCCCTCCTCGTCGCCGCGGCGCTGCTGGCCGCCTGCAACACCACCTCGACCCGCCCCAGCACGCGGCTCAACGGCCCGAGCGCGGTGGCGGTCTACCGCGGCCTCTCCTCGAGGGATCCGGTCAACCTGCGCAGCTACCTGGCGGTGGCCAACCGGAGCGGCGACGACCTGCGCCTCCTCGACGCGGTGGACGGCAAGGCGGTGCTGGCGCCCGGGCTCGTCATGTCGCTCTCGCTCCCCACCGCCCCCCGGCCGGCGCTGCTGGCGGCCGGGAGCCTGTCCGACGGCGCGGCCGATCTGCTCGTGGTGGCGTCGCCGGGGCTGGTGGCCTGCGGCGTGGGCGTCCGCGTCACGGCCTCCACGGTCTTCTCGGGCTGCATCCAGGTGGTGGCGACCTGGGACGCGGCCACCGCCGTCTCGGCCGGCGACCCGGCCGACCCCGTCAACCGCCCGGACCCGACCGTCGATCTCGGGGCGCTGGCGGGCGGCGACGACGCCGAGGTGCTGAGCCTGGCGGTGCTGCCGGTGGTCGAGGCCGACCCCGCCGCCGGCGGCTGGAAGGTCTCGCCCGGCAAGGCGCGGGTGGTGGCGGGCCTGAGCGGCGGCCGGCTGCTGGTGGCGGACTACGCCCGCAGCGGCGCGAGCATCGTCAAGGTCGGCGCCGCCGTGCACGCCCTGGGCTTCGACGCCGTGGCCCTCTCCGCCTCGCCCGACCTGGTCCACCTGTACGCCGCCTCGCCGGATCCCATCCCGGATCCCGCCGGGGCGGCGGAGGGCGTGGCCGAGCTCGACCTCTCCGGCGCCTTCGACGCGGCCCTCCCGCCGCCGCGCGCCCTGCCGGCCGGCGCGCCCACCACGGCGGTGCTGGCGGCCACGGTGAACCCCTTCGAGGCGCTCGCGACGCCCGGCGCCGCGACCGATCAGTACGGCCCGGCGGTGGTGCGCGTCTATGCGGCCCTCGAGCCGACCCGCTGCGGCCGCGACCAGGCCCTGGCCTGCGGCCTGGTGAGCTTCGACGCCGCGACGGGCGCGCCCCTGGCCGACCCGGCCGGCGAGCTGCCGGCCCACGCGCCCATCCCGGTGCCCGGCGACGTCCTCGGCCTGGTCGCCGTCTCCCCGCCCAGCGTCGGCAGCGGGGACCTGAACGGCCAGGTGGAGCCGGCCGGGACCCGCGGCCCGCTCCAGCAGGTGATCGCCGCGACCGGCAGCCGCTGGACCTCCACGCTGGCGGTGGCCACGTCCACGACGGGCGCGGCCTACCTGGTGGACCTGGCGCGCGGCAGCCTGGCCTACGACGCCAGCGTGCTGGCCGGGGCCCGCGTCGCCAGCGCCGTCTCCTCCGCCGCGACCCTGGGCGGCGACGCCTACCTGGCCCTCTGGGACGAGAGCGCCGCGCTGCCGGCGCCCGTGCTGACGCACGACGCCACCGCGCTGCCGCTGCTCGTCGGCCTGACGCCGGGCTACACCCCCTCGGACTCCTGGGTGCTCGGCTACCAGTCGGCGCTGCCGGGCCTCTCCTCGCTCCCGGCGCAGCTCCAGGCCGACGCGGCCGGCGACGGCCTGGCCTGGCTGGCGGTGCAGCGCTCCACCGGCGCCGCGGCGGACAGCGGCCCGTACCGCGGCGCGGTCCGGCTCTACGACCCGCGGCTGGCCATCCACCCACGGGTGACGGACGCCTCCGGCGCGGTCCTCAGCCCCGGCGACATCGCCGTGGTGACCCCGGACTCCGCCGCCGCCTGCCCGAAGGGCCCCTTCGAGCTGGAGGTGACCGACCTCCTGGCTCCGACGCCCGACTTCCCGGGCGGCGCGGTGGCCGTCGCGCCGCGGGCCGTGCAGCCCACCACCACGGTCGGGGACCAGGTGGTGTCGGCCGACCCGCACTGCCTGGACGGCGCCGGCCGCAGCACCGCGACCGTGACGTTCCGCTCGGGCGAGCTCTTGCTGGTGGGGAGCAGCTTCGGGTACGCCGGGCGCCCCGTCGCGCAGGCCGCCGCGGCGGACCCGGGCTACTCGCTCGGCGCTGACGCGGCGGCGCTGGCGCTCTCGTGCCCCATGCTGGACGGCACGGCCTGGCCGCCGGCGACCTGCGATCAGGCCTGCCGGGACGCCTGCGAGCGGCTCCTCCTGGCGCGCAAGGCGCGTCGCCGGGCCTACGTCTACGAGGCGTGCCTCTCCTCACTGACCGAGTGCCTCTCGCGCTGGGGCCCCGACCCGATCAGCGACCGGCCCGGTCCGGTCCTCGCCTTCAAGGTGGGCTGGTGGTCCCCGACGGGCACCGCGTCGCCGGTCCGCGGCGCCTCGCTCCAGTTCACCACGTCGAGCGGCGAGTCGCCCTCCCTGCGCGAGCCGGGGCAGGGGTCCACGGTGACCGGGGCGTCCCTGCCCTCCGGGCTGGCGACCTTCGACCGCGCCGGCACCACCCTGAACGGCGCAGACGGGGTCCGGGTCTTCATCTCCTACCCGGCCAACCAGGTCCTCGACGCGTCACCGTCGGTGGCGGGGTCCTCCAGCACGCTCTACCGCTGACGCGGCGCGGCGGGCCTCCCGGGCCCGCCGGGCGCGTGCTAGCGTCCAGGCCGTGGCGACCGTTCGAGAGATCGGGGTCCCGGACCGGCTCTGGGAGCCGCTGGGGCGGCTGGCGGCGACCCTCGGGGTCGAGCGGGACGCGCTGGTGCAGCAGGCGCTCCTCGCCTTCCTGCGCTTCCACGGGGCGCTGCCGCGGGACGTGGCCGCCGAGGCGCCGCCCGGCCACGCCGGCGCGCCGTCGGA
>JAJYAW010000132.1 GCA_021779335.1 Myxococcales bacterium
GGCGCGGGCCGAGCTGGAGCGGCTGGCCGCCGACGCCGCCGCCTGGCCCGAGCTCGCCGAGGTGTACCGTGCGGCGCTGCCGCGCCTGCCGGCCGGGGCGGCGCTCGACCTGCGGCGGCGCCTGGCCGGGATCTGCGCCGAGCGGCTCGGCGACCTGGAGCAGGCGGCGCGGTGGTGGGACGAGGTGGCCGAGGCGGCCCCCGGGCCGGAGCCGCTGGCGGCGCTGGTGCGGGTGCGGCGCCGGCAGGGCGCCAAGCGGGAGCTGGCGGCCGCGCTGCAGCGGCTGGCCGGGGCCACGCCGGCGCCGGACGCGAGCAAGGACCTACTCTTCGAGGTGGCCAAGATCATGGACGAGCAGCTGGCAGACCGCGAGGGCGCCATCGCGGCGTTCCGCAAGATCCTGGCGATCGATCCCGAGGACCCCAACGCGCTGCGCCTGCTCGGGCGGCTCCTCGGCGCGGCCGAGCGCTGGGAGGAGCTGGCCGCGGTGCTGCAGCGCGAGGCCCTGGCCGCCGAGGCCAGGCCGGAGTACGCCGCCGAGGCCGCCGAGCTGCGCCACCGGCTGGGGCGCATCCGCCAGGTCCGGCTGGCCGACGCGGCCGGCGCGCTGGAGGCCTTCCGGGCGGTGCTGGAGCGCGCCCCGCGCCACCCCGGCGCGCTCTCGGCGCTGGAGGAGCTGGCCCGGGGCAGCGGCGCCGCGGCGGTGCAGGCCGCCCTCCTCCTCGAGCCCATCTTCTCCGGCGAGAACGATCACGCCAAGGTCATCGAGCTGCTGGAGGCGCGCATCCAGAACGAGACCGCCCCGGCGGCGCGCGCCGCCCTGCTGCGCCAGGTGGCGGAGCGCTACGGCCGCCGGGTGCGCAACGCCGAGCTGGCGTTCGTCGCCGCCGGGCGGGCCCTGGCGGCCGACCCGGACGCCTCCGAGTCGCTCGCCCTGGCGGTGGAGTTCGGCCTGCAGGCCGGGCTGGGCGAGGAGCTCTCGGCGCTGCTGGCGGAGAACGTCGACCGGGCGCACCAGCCGGACATCCGGGCGGAGTACCAGCGCCACCTGGCCCGGCTGGAGCAAGACCCGGCCCGGGCCGCCGAGAGCTGGCAGCGGCTGCTCGACATCGACGGCGGGGATCGCGAGGCCGCGGCCGGCCTGCTCGACGCCCTGCGGGGCGGCGGCGACGCCGAGGCGCTGGAGAAGGCGCTGCGCCGCGCCCTGGCGCTGGAGGAGGCGCCCGAGGCGCGGGCCCGGCTGCTGGCCGACCTGGCGGCGCTGCAGGACGAGCGGCTCGGTGACGCGGCCGGGGCGACGGCGACCCTGAAGCGGCTCCTCGAGCTCACCCCGTCCAGCCGGGACGCCCTGGCGCGCCTGGACAAGCTCTGCGTCGCCGGCGAGCGCTGGGTCGAGCTGGGCGACGTGCTGACCCGCGAGGTGGCGGCGGCCCGCGCCGCCGGCGACGAGGCGGCGCTGCTGCCGCTCCGCTGCCGGCTCGGGGAGCTGAAGGAGGACCGCCTGCTGGATCGCGAGGGGGCGCTGGCCCTCTACGAGGAGGTGCTGGCGGCCCGGCCGGACCACGCCGAGACGCTGGCCCGCCTCGAGGCGATGATCGCCAGGGACCCGTCCAACGGCCGCGCCGCCCAGCTGCTGGAGGCGGCCTACGCCGCCACCGGGAGCCACGCCCAGCAGGCCGCCGCGCTGGAGACGCGCGCCGCCGAGCGGCCGGACCCCCTGGAGCGCAAGGCGCTCTGGATCCAGCTGGCCGACCTGCGCGAGCGCGCGCTGCAGGAGCCGGAGATGGCCTTCCTGGCCCTCTGCCGGGCCTTCCGCGAGGACCCGGCCGACGGCGAGGTGCGCCGCCGGCTGGAGGCGCTGGCGGCCGGCAACGACCACTCGGAGGAGCTGGCGGCCCTCTACGAGGACGAGGTGGACCGGCTCCAGCCGGCCCCCATGGCCGAGGTCTCGCTGGTGCTGGGGCGGCTCCACGAGGGCCCGCTGGCCGACCCGGGCCGGGCGGCCGCCTTCTTCCGGCGCGCCCTGGCGCTCGATCCGTCCGCCGCGCCGCTGGCCCTGCCGGCGCTGGAGCGGCTCTACACGCGCCTGGAGAGCTGGCCCGAGCTGGCCGACGTGCAGCGGGCCCAGGCCGACGCGGCCGCCGGCGCCGAGCGCGTGCAGCGGCTCTTCCGGCTCGGCCAGCTCTGCCAGGAGCGGCTGGCCGCGCCGGACCGGGCCGCCGAGGCCTACGAGCAGGCCCTGGCGGTGGATGGCGCCCACCTGCCCTCGCTGCAGGCGCTGGAGGCGCTCTACGAGGCGGCGGGGCGGCGCGAGGACCTGCTGCGCAACCTGCACGCGCAGCGGGCGGTGGCCCAGGACGGCGCGTCCAAGGAGCGGCTGCTGGCCAAGCTGGGCGCGCTCACCGCCGAGGACGGGCGCGCCGAGGAGGCCACCGCGCTGTGGCGCGACCTGCTGGCGCTCCGCCCGCGCCACGAGCAGGCGCTGGCCGCGCTGGAGCAGCTGCTGGAGCGGCAGGAGCGCTGGGCCGAGCTGGCGCAGCACCTGCGGGTGCGCCTCGCCGCCACGGTGGACCGGCGCGAGGTGGCGCGGCTCAACGACCGGCTCGGCTGGGTCATGGGCGTGAAGCTGGGCGATCCCGCCATGGCCATCCAGTCCTACCGGGCGGTGCTCGATTCCGACCCCCGCAACCGCGGCGCCCTGGAGCAGCTGCGCGACATCCACGCCGCCCAGGGCGACCTGGAGGCGCTGGCCGGCGTCTACCGCCGGCTCGTCCCGCTGCAGGAGGACGCCGCCGGCGTGAAGCGGGTGCGGCTCGACCTCGCCGAGGTGCTGCTGCGCGGCGGGCAGAAGACCGAGGCCGTCGAGCAGGGCAAGCGGGCCTTCGACATCGAGCCGCACACGGCCGGGGACCTGGAGCGCATCGAGCGGATCTTCGGGGCGGCCGGCGCCGCCGCCGACGGGGTGCGCGCCGCCGAGGCCCGCGCCGCCCTCCTGGCGGCGCAGGGTGGTCCGGCCCAGGCCGTGCCGGCCTGGCTGGCGGTGGCCGAGCTGTGGAAGGCGCAGCGGCGGCCGGACGCGGCGGCCGCCGCGCTGGAGAAGGTGCTGGAGCTGGAGCCGTCCAGCCGGGCCGCCTACGCGCAGCTCCGCGAGCTCTACGCCGCCGGCGGGCAGTGGCGCGACTTCGCGCGCGTCTGCGACCTCTTCGCGCCGCAGGAGGCGGACCCGGCCGGGAAGCTGGCCATCCTGAAGGAGGTGGCGGCCGTCCACGAGAAGCGGCTGGGCCAGAAGGAGATGTCCTTCCTGGCCTGGTGCCGCGCCCTGGCCGACGCCCCCGGCGACGCCGAGGCGCTGGAGGAGGCGGTGCGGCTGGCCCACGAGACCGAGGCCGACGAGGAGCTCTCGGCGGTGCTGGAGCAGGTGGCCGAGGACGCCCGCGGCATGGTGCGGGCGCGGCTGCTGCTGCGGCTCGGGGCCCTGCGCGACGCGGTGCTGGACGACGCCGAGGGGGCCGAGGCGGCCTACCGGCGCGCCCTGGAGGCCGACCCGGCCAGCCCGGAGGCGCTCGACGCCCTGGCCGGCCTCTTCAAGAGGCGCGGGCGGGTGCGGGACCTGGTCATCGCCCTGGAGCAGAAGCTGGAGGCGGCGGCCGGGCTCGACGAGAAGAAGGTGCTGCTGCTCGAGGTGGCGCGCCTCTACGACGGCGAGCTCCACGACGTGGACGAGGCGGTGGCCGCGCTGCGGCGCATCCTCGAGCTGGACGGCGGCGAGCCGCAGGCCATCGCCGCGCTGGCCGCCCTCCTCCGGCGGGAGCACCGCTGGGGCGAGCTGGCCGCGGTGCTGGCGCGCGCCCGCGACCTGGCGGCCGACGACGCCGCCCGCATGGGCTGGCAGCTCCAGATCGCCGCGCTCTACGAGGGCGAGATCGGCGACGACGAGGCGGCGGTGGAGGGCTACCGCACCGTGCTCGGGCTGGACGACCAGCACCGCGAGGCGCTGGCCGGCCTGGAGCGGCTCTACACCAAGCTGGATCGCTTCGCCGAGCTGAACCGGGTCTACCAGCGCCAGGTCCAGCTCTCCTCCGAGCCGGCCGAGCAGGTGCGCATCCTGGCCAGGAGCGCCGGCATCTTCGAGGAGAAGATGCAGGACCTGGCCCGGGCCGCCACCCAGAACGAGGCCATCCTGGCCGTGGACGGCGGCAACCTGGGCGCGGTCAAGGCGCTCACCCGCCTCTACCGGCAGCAGGGCGAGTTCGAGAAGCTGCTGGCCATCATGCAGCACCACCTCTCCCTGGTGACCGACCGCAAGGAGCAGGTGGCCCTCATGGTGGCCACCGGCGAGGTCTGGTGGAAGGAGCTGTCCCGCGTCGACCGCGCCGAGCAGATCTTCGGCCAGGCGCTGCAGCTGGACCCGGAGTCGCGCCAGGCCGCCTCGGCCCTGGGGCGGCTCTACGAGCGGAGCGGCAACTGGAACCTGGCGCTGGAGATGCTGCGGCGCGAGGCCCGCATCGCCGGCGCCAGCCACGACGCCGTCGACCTCTACGTGCGCATCGGCGCCATCGACGAGGACATGCTGCAGGACACCGCCGCGGCCAAGGAGGCCTACGGCAAGGCGCTGGCGCTGGACCCGGGGTGCCTGCCCGCCATCCGGGCCATGAAGGGGATCCACGAGCGCGCGCGGGACCGCGACGGCTTCCTGGAGATGCTGGTGGCCGAGGCCCGGTACGCCGAGGACGCCGGGAAGCGGGCCGTCCTCCACACCGAGGTGGGGCGCCTCCTCCAGGAGGAGCGCGACGACCGCGAGGGGGCCGCCCGCGCCTACGAGGAGGCGCTCAAGCACCAGCCGGAGCACCTGCCGGCGGCGCGGCCGCTCTCCGACCTGTACGTCGGGGCGCAGCGCTGGGCCGAGGCCGGGCGGGTGCTCGACGCCATGGTGCGCACCCTCTCCGGCGGCGGCGACGCCAAGGAGCTGTGCCGGCAGTCCTACCGGCAGGGGTACGTGGCCGAGAAGCTGGGCCACCGCGAGCAGGCGCTGCTGGCCTACCGCCGCGCCTACGAGCTGGACGCCACCTACCTGCCGGCGCTGGAGGGGCTGGGCAACCTGCTGGTGGCCGAGGGGCAGCACGAGGAGGCCCTCAAGATCTTCACCGCCATCATCATCCACCACCGCGACAGCCTGACCGATCTCGAGGTGGTGGAGACCCACTGGCAGATCGGCGAGCTCGCCGCCAGGCTGGGCCAGGCCGACCGGGCCGCCGGCAGCTTCAAGAAGGCGCTGGAGATCGACCAGGGGCACGAGCCCTCGCGCCGCAGCCTGATCCGCCTGCTGGAGGCGGCCGGCGATCACGAGGCGGCGGTGGAGCAGCGGCAGCGGCTCCTGCCCGTGCTGGAGGGGCAGGCCAGGTTCGACATGTTCGTGGCCATCGGCAAGGCCTGCCGCGAGCAGCTGCAGGACCCCTACCAGGCCATCGACGCGTACCTGGGCGCCTCGCGCATCGACCCGACCGACCTGCCGGCCACCGAGGCGCTGCTGGCCCTCTACCGCGAGACGCGGCAGGGGCAGAAGGCGGCGGACGTGCTGGCCCAGATCATCGCCCGGCCCGAGGTGCAGGCCGACGCCCCGCGCGCCGCCAGGCTCCACGTGCTGCTGGCCGAGATCCTGCGCGACGAGGTGAAGGACGAGGAGGCGGCGCTGGCCCAGTTCGAGAAGGCCCTGGATCTCAACCCGCGCCTGGCCCAGGCCTTCGCCGCCATCGAGGAGGCCCACACCAGGGCCAGGCGCTGGCCTGCCCTGGAGCAGGCCTACCAGCGCATGATCCAGCGGCTGCCCCGGACGCCGGACTTCGCGCAGGCGCGCCTGTCGCTGTGGCGCACCCTGGGCGAGCTCTACCGCGCCGTCCTCAAGAGCGAGGAGGGGGCGCGCCTGGCCTACCAGGTGGTCTCACGGGCGGACCCGGAGGACGCCGTCTCGGTGGAGCTCTACGCCGACCTGGCGGCCCGCGCCCCGGGCCAGGAGGGCGAGGCGGTGCTGGCCTACCGGCAGCTCCTCCAGCTCTCCGCCAAGCCGCAGAAGGCGCTCTCGGCGCTGCTCGGGCTGCACGCGGCCCGCAAGGAGTACGACCGGGCCTACGGCGCGGCCCAGGTGCTGGCCCACCTGGTGGGCGGCGCCAGCCAGGAGGAGCTGGCGGTGGTGGCGCGGCTGCGCAAGTACGCCCGCGACCAGGCGAGCCGGCCCCTCGACGACGAGCTGTGGGGCCGCCTGCTCCACGAGCGGGTCCGCGGCCCCCTGGCCGACATCATGACGCTGCTGGCGCAGCACGCCCGCCCCATGTTCGTGCAGACGCCCAAGGAGCTGGGGATCAACCAGCGCAAGGAGGAGATCGACGTCGGCGGCTCGATGCTCTTCTTCGTCAACATGTTCAAGTACGTGGCGCGCACGCTGGCGGTGGAGCCGCTCCGGCTCTTCCGGCGCGAGGAGGAGGCGGCGCGGGTGCAGCTCGTGCCCACCGATCCGCCGGGCGTGCTGGCCACCTCGGAGATGTTCGGCGACCGGCCCAAGAAGGATCTCTGGTTCGCGCTCGGCAAGGCCCTCGCGTTCAAGCGGCCCGAGCTCTTCATGGCGCGCCTCATGCCCCACGACCAGCTCGACCTGATCTTCCAGGCCGCCTGCGCCGTGGGGACCTCCCGGTTCGTGGTCACCGCCGATCCCCACCTGGTGGAGAAGCTCAAGCGGGAGTTGGAGAAGGTGCTGCCCGAGAAGGTGAGGGCCAACACGCTCAAGCTGCTGGCGCGGAAGTACACCGAGGTGCAGCATCCCGGCGACGTGCGGGCCTACCTGGACGGCGCCGAGCTCACCTCCAACCGGGTGGGCGCCGTGCTGGCGGCCGACCTGGAGGTCGTCCGGCGGGCCGTGCTGCTGGAGAAGGCGCAGGTCTCCAAGCTCCGCGACGAGACGAAGCTCAAGGATCTTTCGCTCTTCTGCGTCTCGGAGGATTATTCGGCCGTGCGGGAGAAGCTCGGCCTCGCGGCGGTCGTTCCGGCCTGAGAGAAGACATGAAATTCACCTGCGACAGCTGCGGCGCGGCCTACATGATCTCGGACGACAAGGTCGGTCCGGGCGGCGTGAAGGTCCGCTGCAAGAAGTGCGGCAACGTGGTGACGGTGAAGCGCGCGGAGGAGCCGCCGGTGGTGGCTCCGGCCGCTGCCCCCGCGGCGCCTGCGGCCGGGCTCGACGACGAGCTCGGCAACGCCTTCGACCACGCCTTCGGCGACCCGGCCCCCGCGCCGGCCCCCGCGCCCGTGGTCGCCCCGCCTCAGGCCCCGGCCCCGGCGCCCGAGGCCGCGCCGCCCGCCACCGAGTGGTACGTGGCCATCGGCGAGGCCCAGGTCGGACCGCTGCCGCTCGCCGACGTGAAGAAGCGGTGGGAGGCCGGCGAGGTCGGCCCCGACTCGCTCGTCTGGCGCCCCGGCATGGGCGACTGGGAGCCGCTCTCCGGCGTCCGCGACCTGGCGGCCTACCTCTCGCCGGTGCCGCAGCCGGCCGGCCCGCAGCCGGCCCCGGCCGCCGCC
>JAJYAW010000133.1 GCA_021779335.1 Myxococcales bacterium
GCGCCGCCGCTGCTGGCGCCGGCGGCGCCCCGGCGACGGACGGCAGGGCGCCCTGGAGGAGGATGAGGTAGGAGCGGGCCCGGGCGTTGGAGGGGTCGCGGCGCAGGGCGTCGTCGAGCAGCCGGCGGGCGTCGTCCAGCCGCCCCTCCACGTAGGCCCGCACCCCCTGGTCGACGAGCAGCGCCACCGGCAGCATCGGTCAGGCCCCGCCCGGCGGGCGGGCGGCCTGCCCGGCCAGCCCCTTGAACAGCTGCAGCGTCCGCTCCAGCGGCTCGGCGGAGGCCGCCAGCTCGGCCGTGTCCTTGGCCTCGATGGCCTGCCGGACCCGGGCCATGACGCCCTCCGCCTTCTGCACGGCGTCCTTGCCGAACTTGCTGCGCTCCAGCGCCGCCTGCACGGCCGGCACGAGCGCCTCGATCTCCCGCACCGCGGCGGAGGCCCGCTCGCGGGCCGCGTCGAACTCGGCGGTGGACTGCTTGCGGGTGAGCAGGTCGTCCACCCGGTCGTCCATGATGCGCCGGAGCTCCTCCTCGGTGAGGCCCGAGGTGGCGGTCACCGTGATGGACTGCTGCTGGCCGGTATCCACGTCGCGGGCCGCGACGCCGACGATGCCGTCGGCGGAGATGTCGAAGGTCACCTCGATGGAGACCTCTCCGCGGCGGGCGGGCCGGATGCCGGCCAGGATGAACTCGCCGAGCAGCTCGTTGTCGATGGCGCGCTCCTTCTCGCCCTGCAGCACGGCGATGCGCACCGAGGTCTGCTGGTCCTGCACCGTGGTGAAGAGGTGGGTCTGGCTGGTCGGGACGGTGGTGTTCCGCGGGATGACGGTCTGGAAGTAGCCGCCCACCACCAGGAGCCCCAGGTTCTGCGGAGTCACGTCGAGCAGCAGCACGTCGTTCCCCGGCTGGGCCGGGGCGGTGAGCGCCTGGGCCTGGATGGCCGCTCCGAGCGCCACCACCTCGTCGGGGTGGACGCCCTTGCAGGGCTCCTTGCCGAAGAACTCCCGCACCGCCCGCTGGACGCGCGGCATGCGCGTCATCCCGCCCACCAGGATGACCTCGTCGACCTGGTTGGGCCGCACGCCGGCGTCGCGCAGCGTCCGCTCGGTGACCGCGATGCAGCGATCCACCAGGTCCTTGGTGATCTCCTCGAGCTTCTCGCGGCCCAGCTGCTTGGTGAGGTGGAGGGCCTGCTTGCCGTCGCCGCCCGAGGCCAGGAAGGGCAGGTGGATGTCGGAGGCCGGGACGGCCGAGAGCTCGATCTTGGCCTTCTCGGCGGCGTCCTTGAGCCGCTGCAGCGCCATCTTGTCCTGGCGCAGGTCCACCCCGCCGTTCTCGCGGGCGAAGGTGAAGGTGAGCCAGTCCATGACGCGCCGGTCGAAGTCCTCGCCGCCCAGGTAGGTGTCGCCTCCCACCGCCACCACGTCGAAGACGCTCTTGCCGATGTCGAGGACCGAGACATCGAAGGTGCCGCCGCCCAGGTCGAAGACCACCACCTTCTTCTCGATCAGCTTGCCGAACCCGTAGGCCAGCGCGGCGCTGGTGGGCTCGTTGATGATGCGCAGCACCTCCAGTCCGGCGATGCGGCCGGCGTCCTTGGTGGCCTGCCGCTGGCCGTCGTTGAAGTAGGCCGGCACCGTCACGACCGCCTGGGTGACGGGGCGGCCGAACCACGCCTCGGCGTCGGCCTTGAGCTCGGCCAGCACCAGCGCCGACACCTCCGGGATGGTCACCACCCTCCCGCCCAGCTTGATGCGGACGTCGTTCCCCTCCGGTCCGGCGGTGAGCTCGTAGGGCAGCACGCGGCGGGCGTCCTCCACCTCGCGCGAGCCCCAGCGGCGGCCGATGAGCCGCTTGGCGGCGTAGACGGTGTTCTCGGCGTTGGTGATGGCCTGCCGCTTGGCCAGCCCGCCCACCAGCTCCTTGCCGTTCTTGGCCACCGCCACGATGGACGGCGTGAGGAGCTGGCCGGTGCGGCTGGGGATCACCCGGGGCACCCCGTCCCTCACGGTGGCCACCACCGAGTTGGTGGTGCCGAGGTCGATGCCGATGACGGGCTCGAGGTTGCTCATCCGAGGAAGCTCCAGCGCAGCTTCTTGAGCCGCTCCTTGGCCGTCTCCAGCCGGGGGTCCAGCTCCACGGCCCGCTCCAGGGCCTTCTTGGCCTCGGCCCGCTGGCCCAGCGCCTCCAGCGCCACGCCGAGCGCCTCGTGGGCCGCGCCGTTGCGCGGGGCCGCGCGGACACCCTGCTCGGCCAGCTCGCGGGCGGCGCCGCCGTCGCCCTGCGAGATGGCGGCGCGCGAGCCGTAGATGCAGGCCTTGAGGTGGGCCGCGTCGAGCTGCAGCGCGGCCCCGTAGGCCAGCAGCGCCTGGCCCCACTGCCCCAGGGCCTCGGAGGCGGCGGCCTTCTCCATCAGCTCCTGCACCTTGTGCGCCGTCGAGCGCCGCTTGCACTCGGCCGCCAGCGCCACCGCCTCGCGGTTGGACGGGTCCAGGCTGGCCACCAGCAGGAAGTCGTTGGCGGCCTGGGCGTGCTGGCCGGCCGCCATCCCCTCCTGGCCGCGCTTCATGAGCTCGGCCACGCGCCCGGCGCGGGCCAGCAGCGGGTTCTGCCGGCCCAGGCGGGCGCGCCGCTCCTCCGAGCGCCGCTCGTCCCCGAGCCGCCGGGCCTCCAGGGCGGCCCGTTCCAGTGCCGGCGCGGTGGCGCGCGCGTAGGCGGCGCGCCGGGGCTCGTCGGTGAGGACGTCGCGCGCCTCGGTGAGCCGTCCGAAGACCTTCTCCAGCCGGGCCCGGAAGCTCCCCAGCCGCTGGCCGGGGTAGCGATCCGGGTGGAAGACCTTCACCTTGGCCACGTAGGCGGCCTTGGCCGCCTCGGCGGAGGCGTTCCAGGGCAGCCCCAGCAGGTCGAAGTGGGTCCAGCTCGCGAGCCTGGCCTCGGCGAAGAGGATCTCCTTGCGTCGCTCGACGTCGAGGTCGACGTCCTCTGAGAGGTCGGCCGGATTGAAGACGAAGCCCTGGTATCGATTGACGCTCAACCCCGCCGCCCCCTGTGCGCTGGCCTGCCTCGGGCCAGGTCCAGGAGATTACTGGCGGAAACGCCGCCCGGTCAAATGGCCGGGGGCGGCGCCAGGAGCCTCTCCAGCAGCGCCTTCTGGACGTGGAGCCGGTTCTCCGCCTCGTCGAAGACCGCGGAGCGCGGCCCCTCGATGACGGCCTCGCTGATCTCCTCTCCCCGGTGGGCCGGCAGGCAGTGCAGCACGATGGCCTCGGGGCGGGCCCGGGCGAGCAGCGCCTCGTCGACGATGAACCCGGCGAAGTCCCGCTCCCGCTTGGCCTGCTCTGCCTCCTGGCCCATGCTGGCCCAGACGTCGGTGTTGACGACGTGGGCGCCGGCCACCGCCTCGGCCGGCGTCCGCACCACCCGGGCCCGGCCGCCGCAGCGCGCCAGGAGCGCGGCATCCGGGTCGTAGCCGGCGGGGCACGCCAGGGCGAGCCCGAAGCCGAGCAGGGCGCAGGCCTCCAGCCAGCTGTTGGCCATGTTGTTGCCGTCGCCGACCCAGGCCACCTGCAGGGCGCCCCGCGCCAGCGCGTCGTCGCCGAAGCGCTCCGTCACGGTGAGCAGGTCGGCCAGCACCTGGCACGGGTGGGAGGCGTCGGTGAGCGCGTTCACCACCGGCACCCGGGAGAAGCGGGCGATCTCCTCCAGCTTGTCGTGGCCGAAGGTGCGCACCACCAGCGCGTCCAGGTAGCGGGAGAGGACGCGCGCCGTGTCGCGGATGGGCTCGCCCCGCCCGAGCTGGGTGTCGCGCGGCGAGAGGAAGGTGGCGTGGCCGCCGAGCTGGTAGGCGGCCACCTCGAAGCTGACGCGGGTGCGGGTGGAGGCCTTCTCGAAGACCAGCCCCACCGTCTGGCCCTCGAGGGGCCGGGGCCCCCGCCGGCCGAGCCGCTTCAGCTCGGCGGACCGCGCCAGCAGGCCGAGCAGGCCGTCGCGGTCGAGATCGGTGATGCGGAGGAAGTCGCGCCGGGTGCCGGGCATGTGCGGTCCTTCAGGCGGCCGGGGCGGCGGCGAGGGCGGCGTCGAGCAGGTCGGCGGCCTCGGCGGCCTCGGCCGTGGTGAGGGTGAGCGGCGGGGCGAGCCGGAGGACGTCGTCGCCGATGGCGTTGACGAGCAGGCCGCGCTGGCGGGCCTCCTGCATCACCGCGCCGGCCCGGACGCCCTTCAGCACGACGCCGAGGAGGAGCCCCTGGCCGCGCACCGACGCCACGCGCCCGCCCGCCGTGAGCGCCTCCAGCCGGGCCCGCAGGTGGGCCCCGACCAGGCGCGAGCGCTCCAGCAGGCCGCCCTGGGTGAGCTCGCGCAGCACGGCCAGGCCGACCGCGCACGCCAGGGCGTTGCCGCCGTAGGTGCTGCCGTGGCTGCCGGCGGAGAGGTGCAGCCCCACCTCCTCGCTGGCCAGGAGCGCGCCGATGGGGAAGCCGGCGCCGAGCGCCTTGGCCGAGGACATGAGGTCCGGCGCCACGCCCTCCCACTCGTGGGCCCACATCTTCCCGGTGCGCCCCACCCCGGTCTGCACCTCGTCGAGGCAGAGCAGGGCCCCGGCCCGCCGGGTCAGCTCGCGGGCGGCCGTGAGGTAGCCCGGGGGCGCCACGACCACGCCGGCCTCGCCCTGGATGGGCTCGACGATGAAGGCGGCGGTCTTCCGGTCGAGGGCCCGCTCCAGCGCGGCCACGTCGCCGTACGGGACGTGGCGCACGCCGGGGACCAGCGGCTCGAAGCCGTGCTGGTACTTCTCCTGGCCGCCGGCGGTGACGGTGAAGAGGGATCGCCCGTGGAAGGAGTTCACCGTGGAGAGGATCTCGTTCCGCTCGGCGTGCCCCTGGTCGGCGTGGTACTTGCGCGCCAGCTTGAGCATCACCTCGTTGGCCTCGGCGCCGCTGTTGCAGAAGAAGGCGCGGCGGGCGAACGGAGTGACGGCCAGCAGCGCCTCGGCGAGCTCGATCTGGCGCGGCACGAAGTAGTGGTTGGAGACGTGCCAGAGGGTCCGCCCCTGCTCGGTGAGCGCGGCCACGGCGGCCGGGTGGCAGTGGCCCAGCACGTTGACAGCCACGCCGCCGAGGAACTCCAGGTAGGACTTCCCGTCCGCGTCCCAGACGCGGACCCCCTCGCCGCGGACCAGCGCCACCGGCTGCTGCCTGTAGTTGGGGGTCAGCGCCCGCTGCGCCCGGGCCGCCCACTGCTCCGTCTGGCTCATTCCGCCTTATCGCATACGGCTCCGCGCCCGTTCAAGATCGCGGCGCCGCGCCCCGTCCCAGAGCCGGAAGAGGAGCAGGCCGAACCCGGGGAGGGCCGCGGCGGCCAGGTACCAGAAGAGCTTGTCCCGCTTCACCGCGCTCAGGGTGGCGGCCCGGTTGGCCTCGAAGTAGTCGACCTGCTCGCGCGAGGGGGCGAGATACCGGTGCGAGGCGATGGCCTCCTCGTACCCGGCCCGCTTCACCGTGACCACGTTCCCCTGCAGGGAGACGACGGGGACGTCGTCGGCGGCGTAGCCGGCGTCCACCGGGGACTGCGGGTAGACCACGAAGAGGAGCACCCCCGCCCAGAGCGCGGAGAGGAGCGCCGCCGAGAGGAAGAGCGCGTCGCCGGTCGAGAGGGCGGCCCGGTGGGGCGGCGGGCGGGGGCGGCCGGGCATGGCCTCGCTCAGCTCCGCCTGGCGCGCGGGTGGGCGTCGTCGTAGACGGCGGCCAGGCGCTTCCAGTCGAGGTGGGTGTAGCGCTGGGTGGTGGACAGCGAGGCGTGGCCCAGCAGCTCCTGGATGCCGCGCAGGTCGGCGCCGTTGGCGAGCAGGTGGGTGGCGAAGCAGTGGCGCAGCACGTGCGGGTGGACGTGGCGCGGCAGCCCGGACTCGTCGACCCACTTGTGGAGCAGCCTGGCGACCGACCGGCTGGTGAGCCGCCCGCCGCGGTAGTTGAGGAAGAGGGCGTGACCGGCCCCGGCGAAGTCCGGCCCGGCCGCCAGGGCCGGGCGCGCCTCGTCGAGGTAGCGGGCGATGGCCCGCAGGGCGGTCCTCCCCACCGGCACGATCCGCTCCTTGCGCCGCTTGCCCTGCACCCGCACCTGGCCCTGCGCCGCGTCCACCCCGCCCACGTCCAGGCCGGTGAGCTCGGAGACGCGCAGCCCGCTGGCGTAGAGCAGCTCCAGGAAGGCCCGGTCGCGCAGGGCCAGCGGCGTGGCCAGGGCCGCGCTCGGCGTCTCCACGAGCGCGGCCACCTCGGCCTCCGGGAGCACCTCCGGCAGCCGCTTGGCGCGCTTGGGGCTGGCGACGCCCCGGGCCGGGTTGCCGGGCGCCAGCCCCTCGCGGACCAGGAAGCGGTAGAGCGAGCGGACGGTGGAGAGCTTGCGCCCCAGGCTGACCGCGCCCGCCTCCGCCGCCGCCTCGGCCACGAAGCCGCGCACCAGCTGCGGCGTCCCTGGCACGATGGCCTGGCCGGCCCCCGCCGCGTGGCGCACGAACTGCTCCAGGTCGACGAGGTAGGCCCTGAGCGTGTGGGGCGAGACGCGCCGCTCGGTGCGCAGGTACGCCTCGAAGCGCTGGATCTCGGGCGGCAGCGCGGCGACGTCGACGGCCATCCCAGATCGGTATCACCCTGGCGCGCCGGGGGCGAATTCTGCCCTCGGCGCCCGGACTGGACCGACGGCGTGGGCGCACGCGCCGGCCCCGACCGAGAGTTGGGCCGGCCCCGACCGAGAGTTGTTCTCCCTGCAAGGCCGGTCAAGACGTCCGCAGTCTCGGCATCACGTGACGGAGGGCCGACGCCAGCCGTCGGCTGCACTGCCATCGCCATCCCGCGCGCTCGATTCACCTGCCAGATCATCCTTTGATCGGGCCGCGGACACACCCCCGCCCGGCGCGCCTTGGTGAGCTCGCGGCAAGCGGTGGTGAAGTGGGTCCTCGGAGGCCTCGCCTACCCGGCGGCGGCGCACGCGACGCCGTGCGCCACCCGCATCAGGTAGGTCCCCGCCGGGAAGACCGCTCTCCGCCGCTTCTCCCGCCACGCCTCCAGCGCCTCGGCGTAGTCGGTCAGGAATGCCTTGAGCCTCCCGAGCAGCTCGATCCGCTTCCACTTGTCCTGGGCCGCCACCCGCGGGCTCAGCTTCCCTTCGGGCTCCCGGGTCCTGGGCCGGTCGAGCGGCTGCTGCGCCAGCACCCTCCTCGCTCCCAGGAACTCCCGGCCCCGCTCCTCGGCCTCCTTGGCGGCCAGGACCATCTCGAGCGCCTCCCTGAAGGCCGCCGCCGAGGTGAACCCCGGCGGCGCCGTCAGCTTCAGCTCGATGCTCTCCGGCAGGTAGCCGTCCTCCGCGAAGAAGTGCCTGGGCCGCCGCACCTCGTTCGTGCTGCCCGTCCGCTCCGGTGACGACCACAGCCCGGGCCACTCTCGCCCCCTCCGGACCAGGCCCGCCGCCACCGGGTTGGCCAGCGTGTAGGCTGCCTTGGCCACGATGTCCTCCGGCGTGGC
>JAJYAW010000134.1 GCA_021779335.1 Myxococcales bacterium
CCGAGGGGTCGGTCCGGGCGGCGGGCGCGCAGGCCGAGGCGGCCGAGGCGCAGGTCAAGGCCGCCCAGGCGGCGGTGCACCGGCTCGAGCTCCTGGCCGGCGAGTGCGAGCTGCGCGCGCCCCGCGACGCCGAGGTGTCGAAGCTCCCGCACGAGGCGGGCGAGCTCACCGCGCCGGGCGCCACGCTGGTGCGGCTGGTCGACCTCTCCGAGCCCAAGGCCACCTTCTACCTGCCCAACGCCGAGGTGGCGGCGGTGAGGCCGGGGGCCAGGGCCGAGGTGGTGGCCGACGCCTGGCCGGGGGAGACGTTCGAGGGGACGGTGCGCACCGTCGCGCTGGAGGCCGAGTTCACGCCGCGCAACATCGTCACCCGCACCGACCGCGACCGGCTGGTCTACCCGGTGGAGGTCACCGTGAAGAACCGCGACGGCAAGCTGCGGTCCGGCATGCCGGTGCAGGTGGTGCTGCCGGGGACGGGGCGGTAGCCGTGGCGCCCGCCGTCCCGGCCGTCGAGGCCCGCGGGCTCTTCCGGCGCTTCGGCGCGGTCCAGGCGCTGGCCGGGCTCACCTTCCAGGTGGAGCGCGGCGAGCTCTACGGCCTCATCGGGCCCGACGGCGCCGGCAAGACCACCGCCATCCGCGCCGTGGCCGGGCTGCTGGATCCGGACCAGGGCGAGGCGCGCGTGCTCGGGCTCGACCCGCTGCGCGACCCGGCGGTGCGCGAGCGGCTCGGCCTCATGCCGCAGCAGTACAGCCTCTACCGGGATCTCACCGTGGCCGAGAACCTCCAGTTCTTCGCCCGCCTCTCCGCCCTGCCGCGCCCGGTCTTCCGGGAGCGGGCCGAGCGGCTCCTCGGCATCACCCGGCTGGCCCCCTTCACGGCGCGGCGCGCCGACCAGCTCTCCGGCGGCATGTACAAGAAGCTCGCGCTGGCCTGCGCGCTCCTCCACCAGCCCGAGGTGCTGCTCCTCGACGAGCCGACCAACGGCGTGGACCCGGTGTCGCGGCGCGAGCTCTGGGCGCTGCTCCACGAGTTCGTGGAGGGCGGCATGGCGGTGGTCATCTCCACGCCCTACATGGACGAGGCCGAGCGCTGCCACCGGGTCGGGCTGGTGCACCACGGGCGGCTGCTGCTGGAGGGCGCCCCCGAGCGGCTGCTGGCCGCCGCCCGGGTCGAGGGCCTCCCGCGCCCGACCTTCGAGGAGCTCTTCATCCGCGAGATCGAGGGGGCCGCCGCGTGACCGGCGCGCCCAGCGCCATCGTGGCGCGCGACCTGTCGCGGCGCTTCGGCGCCTTCACGGCCGTCGACCGGGTCTCCTTCGAGGTGGAGCAGGGGGAGATCTTCGGCTACCTGGGCGCCAACGGCGCCGGCAAGTCGACCACCATCCGCATGCTCATCGGCCTGCTGGCGCCCACCGGCGGCGCGGCCACGGTGGCCGGCCACGACGTCGCCACCGCGCCGGACGCGGTCAAGGCCTCCATCGGCTACATGAGCCAGAAGTTCTCGCTCTACCTGGACCTGCCGGTCATGGAGAACCTGCTCTTCTTCGGGGCCGCCTACGGCCTCAGCGGCCAGGCGCTGCGGCGGCGCGCCGAGGAGCTGCTGGAGCGGGTGGACCTGGCCGGCCAGGGCGGCGTCACCACCGGCGACCTGCCCGGGGGGCTCCGGCAGCGGCTGGCGCTGGCCTCCTCGCTGTTGCACCGGCCCCGCCTGGTCTTCCTCGACGAGCCCACCGCCGGCGTGGACCCGGTGGCGCGGCGGGTCTTCTGGCGGCTCATCCGCGAGCTGGCCGCGGAGGGCACCACCGTCTTCGTGACCACCCACTACCTCGACGAGGCGGAGTACTGCCGCCGCATCGGCCTCATGGTGGACGGCAAGCTGGTGGCGCTCGACACGCCGGAGGGGCTGAAGCGCACCTGGGTGCCGGACCGGGTGCTGGTGGCGCGCGGGCGCGGGCTGACCGGCGCCGCCGGGGCGCTGCGGCGGGCCCCGGGCGTCAAGGCGGTGGCCCCCTTCGGCGCGGCGCTCCACGTGCGCGTCGACGCGGCCCGGCTCGACGCCCCCGCGGTGGCGGCCGTCCTGGCGGCGGCCGGCGCCGTGGCGCCGGAGGTGGAGGAGGCGGCCCCCTCGCTGGAGGACGTCTTCCTGGCGGTGGTCGACCGGGCCACGCCGGAGGTGGCCCCGTGACCTGGCCGGCGCTGCGCCGCTCGCTCATCCGCGTCGGGGCCATGGCGGCCAAGGAGACCATCCACGTGCGCCGCGACCCGCGCACGCTGGCGCTGGCGCTGGCCATGCCGGTGGTCATGCTGGTGCTCTTCGGCTACGGCGTCTCCACCGACGTGGACCACCTGCGCCTGGCGGTGGCGGACCAGGACGACAGCCAGGCCTCGCGGGCGCTGGTGCGGGCCTTCCAGGGCTCCGGCGAGTTCCTGGTGGTGACCCACCGCGCGCCCGAGCAGGCCGAGGCGCTCTTCCGGGCCGGCGACGCGGCGGCCGCCCTGGTGGTGCCCCGCGGCTACGCCTCCGACCTGGCGCAGGGGCGGCGCACCACGGTGCAGCTCCTGGTGGACGGGGCCGACGCCATGATCGCCAACCAGCTCCTGGCCAAGGCCGACGCCATCGTGCGGGCCGAGAGCCGCCGCCTGGCCGGGCTGGAGGCGCTGCGGCAGGAGCTGCCCCTCCGGCTCAGGCTCTGGACCCTCTACAACCCGGCGGGCCGCTCGGCCCTCTACATGGTGCCGGGCATCTCGGCCTTTCTGCTGGCCATCACCGCCGTCATGCTCACGGCGCTGGCCATCGCCGGCGAGTGGGAGCGCGGCTCCATGGAGCAGCTCTTCGCCTCGCCGGTGGGGCGGCTGGAGATCGTGCTCGGCAAGCTGCTGCCCTACCTGGCGCTCGGCCTGCTGGAGCTGCAGCTCGTGGTCGCCTTCGGCGCGGTGGCCTTCGACCTGCCCATGCTCGGCTCGCTGCCGCTCCTCTTCCTGGTGGGCCTGCTCTTCCTGGTGGGGATGCTCGGGCAGGGGCTGCTCATCTCGGTGCTCGCCAAGAACCAGCTGGTGGCCACCCAGGCGGGCACCCTCTCGGCCATGCTGCCGGCCATCATCCTCTCCGGAATGATCTTCCCCATCGAGAACATGCCGCTGCCGCTCCAGCTGCTGTCGCGCCTCATCCCCTCCCGCTACCTGGTCCACTCGCTGCGCGGCATCCTGCTCAAGGGCAACGGCCTGGCCGTGCTCTGGCCGGACCTGCTGGCGCTGGCCGCCTTCGCCGCCGTCATCGTGACGCTGGCCACCGCGCGCTTCAAGCGGAGGGTCGCGTGAGCGCCCGCCCCGCCACCCGGGAGTCCCCGTGAGCCTCGCCTCGGCCCGCCGGCAGCTCGGCGCCGTCTTCCGCAAGGAGGTGCGCCAGACGGTGCGCGACCGGCGCGTCATGTTCCTGCTGGTGGTGGCGCCGCTCATCCAGACCGTGGTCTTCGGCGCCGCGGTGGACTTCGACGTGGACCGGGTGCCCACCGTGGTGGTGGACCACGACCAGAGCGATGTGAGCCGCGAGCACGCCCGCCGGCTGCTGGCGGACGGGACGCTGCTCCGCGCCGGCGACTTCCCCGGGGCCGAGGCGGCCGAGCACGAGCTGGACGACGGGCGCGCCGCGGCGGCGCTGCTGCTGCCGCGCGGCCTGGCGGCGGACCTCGCGGCCGGGCGCCCGGCCGAGGTGCAGCTGCTGCTCGACGGCACCGACCCCAACCGCGCCGCGACGGCGGGCGCGGCCGCCTCCCGCTACTTCGGCGAGGTCGGCGAGCGGCTGGCGCGGCAGCGGCTGGAGGCGGCGGGCCGGCCCGCGCCGGCGCAGGTGGTGGTGACGCCGCGCGTCTTCTTCAACCCGCGGCTCAAGACCGCCCCCTACATCGTGCCCGGCATCGCCGGGACGCTGCTCGTCATCGTCACCACGCTGGTGACCGCCATGGGCCTGGCGCGCGAGCGGGAGATGGGCACGCTGGAGCAGGTCATGGTGACGCCCATCCGGCCGCTCTGGCTGCTGCTCGGAAAGCTGCTGCCCTACCTGGTCGTGGGCAGCTTCGACGTGCTGCTGCTCATCGGCGTGGGCACCTGGGCCTTCGGCGTCCCCATCCGCGGCAGCCTGCTGGTGCTGGCGGCGGTCATGCTGGTCTACCTGGTCTCGACGCTCAGCATCGGGCTGCTCATCTCCACCGTCTCGCAGACGCAGCAGCAGGCCTTCCTGGGCGGCTTCCTCTTCATGATGCCGGCCATCCTGCTCTCCGGCGTGATGACCCCCATCGCCGCCATGCCGCCGTGGCTGCAGTACCTCACCATCCTGAACCCGGTGCGCCACTTCGCCGAGGTGATGCGGGCGGTGCTGCTGCGAGGGGCGGGCTTCGGGGACGTCTGGTTCCAGCTGGCCTGCCTGGCGGTGCTGGGGGTGGGGATCCTGGGCGTGGCGGCCTCGCGCTTCAGGACCCAGCTGGCCTGACCCCCTCCCGGTCGGCGAGGCGACGGGCGGCCCCGGCGGCTGCACGCCCTGCACCCGCGCCCCGGCTCGGTTAGAGTGCCCCACCGTGTCCGCCCCGCCGCCCACCGCCGCCGCCTCGCCCCCCGCCGCCGCCTCGCCCGCCGCCCCGGTCGCCTCCCCGGTCGGGCGTGCCGCCTCCCCGGACGCCGAGCCGGTCGTCCGGCTGCGCGGCCTGGTGAAGCGCTACGGCTCGCTCACCGCGCTCGGCGGCGTGGACCTCGACATCGTCCGGGGCGAGATCTTCGGCCTGCTCGGCCCCAACGGGGCCGGCAAGACCACGCTCATCTCCATCGTGGCCGGCCTGGCCCGCGCCAGCGGCGGCAGCGCCACGGTGCTGGGGCGCGACGTGGTGAAGGACTACCGCTTCACCCGCCGCGTGGTCGGCCTGGTGCCGCAGGAGCTCAACTTCGACCCCTTCTTCACGGTGGAGGAGGCGCTCCGCTTCCAGGCCGGCTACTTCGGCCTGCGGCTGGCCCCGGCCCGCCTGGAGGAGCTCCTCGAGGCGCTCGACCTGCAGCAGAAGCGGGCCGTCAACGCCCGCGCCCTCTCCGGCGGCATGAAGCGCCGCCTCCTCATCGCCAAGGCGCTGGTCCACGAGCCGAAGGTCCTCTTCCTCGACGAGCCCACCGCCGGCGTGGACGTGGAGCTGCGCCGCGCCCTCTGGGCCTACGTGCGGACGCTGCGCCAGCGGGGCACCACGGTGGTCCTCACCACCCACTACCTGGAGGAGGCCGAGGCGCTGGCCGACCGGATCGGCATCATCGACCACGGGCGCCTCCTGCTGGTCGAGGAGAAGGCGGCGCTGCTGCGCCGCCACGGCGGCCGGTCGCTGGAGGACGTCTACGTGGAGCTGGTGGGCCGGAAGCACGAGGTGCTCCCGTGATCTCGCTCGGCCTGCGGACGCTCTTCGTCAAGGAGGTGCGCCGCTTCCTGCGCGTGCCGGGCCAGACGCTGGCCTCGCCGCTCGTCACCACCACGCTCTACTTCCTGGTCTTCGGGTGGTCCATCGGCCTGCAGCTGCGCGCCGTGGACGGCGTGCCCTACGCCCGCTTCATCGTGCCCGGCCTGGTGGTCATGGGGGTGGTGCAGAACGCCTACCTCAACAGCGCCTCCTCGCTCTTCGTCATGAAGCTGCAGGGGACGGTGGTGGACCTGCTCATCGCGCCGCTGGCGTACTGGGAGATCCTGGCCGGCTTCGTGGGCGCGGCGGTGCTGCGCGGGCTCCTGGTGGGCGGCATCACCTGGCTGGTGGCCGGGCTCTTCACCGGCTTCACGGTGGTCCACCCGCTGCTGGCGCTCGCCATGCTGGTCATGGTGGCGGTGGTCTTCGCCGGCGCGGGGGTGGCCTCCGCCATCTGGGCCCAGTCCTTCGAGCAGGTGAACTTCATCCCGACCTTCTTCATCCTGCCGCTCACCTTCCTGGGGGGCGTCTTCTACTCGGCCCGGGCGCTGCCGCCGGCGCTGGTGCCCTTCACCCGCGCCAACCCCGTCTTCTACATGGTGGACGCGGTCCGCTTCGGGATGCTGGGCATCTCCGACGCCCCCCCCGCCGCCGGCGCGGGGCTGGTCGTCGTCCTGGCGCTGGGTGCGCTGATCGGCCCCTATCTCCTGCTCCGCTCCGGCTGGCGCCTGCGCGGCTAGGGTGGTAAGGGGGTCAACCCCACGAAGGCAACTCGACCCCGCCGGGATCGAAAACGACTCGAGAGTGGTTTAGGCTGCAGGCCCCCCCGAAGGGCATTCCGCGCACATCCGCGTACATGGAGGTCTCACCGATGCGTCGTCTCTCTGCCGTCCTGCTCGTCGCCGTGGCCGTGGCTGGCTGCAAGAAGTCCGAGCCGCCTGCCGCCGCCCCGCAGGCCGCCGCCCCCGCCGAGGCGGCCGCTCCGCAGGGCACCACCCTCAAGGGCAAGGTGCTCGAGCGGCTCGACGCCCCGCCGCAGTACAGCTACCTGAAGCTCGCCGTCGGCAAGGAGGAGATGTGGGCGGCGGTGCCCATCACCACCCTCGAGAAGGGCAAGGAGGTCACGGTGGTGAACGCCATGCCGATGACCAACTTCGAGTCGAAGGCGCTCAACCGCAAGTTCGACACCGTCTTCTTCGGGACGCTGGAGGGCGCCACCCCGCCGCCGACCGACGCGGCCGCCATGGGCGCGGGCGCCATGGACACCTCGCCGGCCGGCATGGCGGCGCAGCACGCCAACGTGGGCAAGGGGCCGGTGGACGTGGGCAACGTCAAGGTGGCCAAGGCCACCGGCGCCGACGCCCGCACCGTGGCCGAGGTCTACGCCCAGAAGGCCCAGCTCAAGGACAAGGCCGTCACCATCCGCGGCAAGGTGGTCAAGTTCAACGCCAGCATCATGGGCAAGAACTGGCTGCACGTCCGCGACGGCTCGGGCAAGGCCGACGTCGACAACGACCTCACCGTCACGTCGCAGGACGCCGCCCACGTGGGCGACGTGGTGGTGGTGAAGGGCAACGTCCGCGTCGAGAAGGACTTCGGCGCCGGCTACAAGTACCCGGTCATCGTCGAGGACGCCAAGGTCTCGAAGTAGCCCTCCAGCCGAGGGCAGGACGCGCGGGCGCTGGCCTTCCGGGCCGGCGCCCGCCTCATTTTCCGGGGCCCGGGCCCGGCGCGAGACCGGTCGTCGGCCCGGCCGGCGCCGCCCGGCCGCAGGCGCGGGCGAGGTGTAGAGTGCACGGCGTGTCGGGCGAGGGTGAGCGGCGGGCCGGGATCGCGGCCGAGGTGATGGCGGTGGCGCGCGCGCTCGAGTCGGGGCCCGCCGGGCGCGGCGAGGCGGCGGTCCGGCTGGCCCGCCTGCGCGATCGCTACCGCGCCGAGCCCGTCCTCTTCGACGCCGACACGCTGGACCGGCTGCGCGCGCTGGCCGTCGACC
>JAJYAW010000135.1 GCA_021779335.1 Myxococcales bacterium
ACCCCCCGGCGCGGCCCCGGGGCGCGCCCCGCTCGCGCTTCCCTCGGCCCGGCATCCCGTGCGAGTCTCCGCCCGGCGCCGCCCCCGGGGTCCGGCGCGGAACGGGAGCGGCGGCGGTGACGGTCCAGCACGACGTGGTGGTGATCGGCGCGGGCATCAGCGGCCTCTCGCTGGCCTGGAAGGCGGCGCAGCAGGGCCGGCGGGTGCTGGTGCTGGAGCGGGAGGGGCGCCTGGGCGGCTGCCTCCACTCCGAGCGGACCGAGGACGGCTTCTGGTTCGAGCTGGGCGCCCACACCACCTACAACAGCTACGGCGCCTTCCTGGACGTGGTGGTGGGCGGCGGCGTGGCCGGCCGGATCGTGGAGCGCGGCCCGGCCCGCGCCCGCTTCGGCCTGCTGCGCGACGGGCAGTACCGCTGGCTCAGCCCGCCCAGGGTGCTCCTCGAGCTCTCCTGGCTGGAGGCGGCCGTCCACGCGCCGCTCGGCCTGCTGCTGCCCAGGAAGGGGCAGACGGTCTACTCCTACTACTCGCGGGTGCTCGGCCGCGGGAACTACGACCGGGTGCTCGGGCCGTTCCTCGGCGCCGTCCCGTCGCAGCGCGCCGACGGCTTCCCGCTGGAGGGGCCCGGGTCGCTCTTCAAGAAGCGGCCGCGCCGCCCGGAGTTCGTCCGCTCCTTCGGCTTCGACGGCGGGCTCCAGGTGGTCTGCGAGGCGGCGGCCCGCGCCCCGGGCGTCACCGTCGAGACCGGCGTGACGGTGCGCGCCCTGACCCACCGCGGCGGGGGCTTCGCGGTGGAGACGGCCGACGGCCGGACCTTCGAGGCCCCCCTGGCGGCGCTGGCCGTCCCGGCCGACGGCGCGGCGGCGCTGCTGCGCGACGAGTTCCCGGAGCTGGCGGCGCAGGTGTCGCGCGTCAAGACGGTGGTCGTCGACAGCGTGGGGGTGGTGGTGCCGCGCGCCAAGGCCTGGATGCCGGAGTGCGCCTTCCTGGTGCCGGTGGACGACACCTTCCACTCCTGCGTGACCCGCGACCCCTTCCCGGACGCGAGGTACCGCGGCTTCGCCTTCCACTTCCGCCCCGGCCAGACGCGCGCCGAGCGGCTCCAGCGGCTCTGCCAGGTGCTGCGGGTGGAGGAGCGGGACCTCGTCCACCTGGCCGAGCAGCGGGTCTCGCTCCCCTCCCCGGCCCTGGGCCACGGCGACGTGGTGGCCGAGATCGACCGCTGCCTGGCCGGCACCCGCCTGGCGGTCACCGGCAACTACTTCGAGGGGCTGGCCATCGAGGACTGCGTGCTCCGCTCCAACGCGGAGTGGCGGCGGGTGGCCGGGGCCTGACCGGCGCGGCTACCGCTCCGCCGCGAGCCGGCGCTGGCGCACCGCGTCGGCCAGCAGGTCGAGCACCTCCACCGAGGCCTCCCAGCCCAGGCAGCCGTCGGTGATGGACTGCCCGTAGGTGAGCGGCCGGCCCGCCACCAGGTCCTGCCGGCCGGCCACCAGGTGGCTCTCCACCATGACGCCCACGATGCGGGCGTCGCCGCCGGCGACCTGGCGCGCCACGTCCTGGCAGACCGGCACCTGGTTCTCCGGCCGCTTCATGGAGTTGGCGTGGCTGGCGTCGATCATGAGCCGCTGCGCCAGGCCGGCCCGGGCGATCTCGGCGCAGACCGCCTCCACGCTGGCGGCGTCGTAGTTCGGCACCTGGCCGCCGCGCAGGATGACGTGGCAGTCCTCGTTGCCGTTGGTGGAGACGATGGCCGAGTGGCCGCCCTTGGTGACCGAGAGGAAGTGGTGGGAGCCCTGGGCCGCCTTGATGGCGTCGATGGCGATGCGCACGTTGCCGTCGGTGCCGTTCTTGAAGCCCACCGGGCAGGAGAGGCCGCTGGCCAGCTCGCGGTGCACCTGGCTCTCGGTGGTGCGCGCGCCGATGGCGCCCCAGGAGACCAGGTCGGCGATGTACTGCGGGGTGATCATGTCGAGGTACTCGCAGCCGGCCGGCAGCCCCAGCTCGTTGATGTCGAGGAGGAGCTGGCGGGCCAGCCGCAGCCCCTTGTTGATGTCGAAGCCGCCGGTCAGGTCGGGGTCGTTGATGAGCCCCTTCCAGCCCACCGTGGTGCGCGGCTTCTCGAAGTAGACCCGCATCACGATCTCGAGCTCGGCGGCGTGGCGCCGCCGCTCGGCGACCAGGCGGGTGGCGTACGCCTTGGCGGCCTCGACGTCGTGGATGGAGCAGGGGCCGACGACCACCACCAGCCGGTCGTCCATGCCGTGGAGCACCCGGTGGACGGCCTGGCGCGCCTCGTAGACGGTGGTGGCGGCCGCCTCGGTGACCGGGAACTCGCGGATGAGGTGGGACGGCGGCGCCAGCTCGTGGATCCCCTTGATGCGGACGTCGTCGGTCTTGAAGGGCATGCGGGCTCCCGTCGGAGGGGGGCGCAGTGTAGCAGCCGGCGGCGCGGCGCGGCAGCCCGCCGCATGGCGGCCCGAGGCCCGAGGCCCGAGGCCCGAGGCCGGGGGCTCCGGGGCCGGCCGCGCCCGGCCCGTTCCCCATCAGGGCCGCACCGCTGGTGGACGGCCGGGTTAGGAGTCGCCAGCCGCCCCGGATCCCCCGGGCGGCCTCCGCCGGGAGCCCTCATGCGCCACGCCTCGCCACGCCTCGCCCTCGCCCACGCCGCCTTCCTCGCCGCGCTCGCCGGCGCGGCGGGCCCCGCCGCCGCGGTCCCGTCGTTCTCGCGGCAGACCGAGATGTCCTGCAGCGCCTGCCACACGAGCTTCCCGCAGCTCACCGAGCTCGGGCGCGTCTTCAAGGCCACCGGCTACACGCTCACGGCGCGGCGGCAGGTGACCGACCAGCAGGCCGGGCGGGACACGCTCGAGCTGGCCCGCTCCGCCCCGCTCTCGGCCCAGATCATCGCCGCCTCGACCTGGGTGCGCTCCCCCGGCGCCGGCGTGCGCACCGGCGACGTGGTCCTGCCGGATCAGCTCGGCCTCTTCTACGCCGGCCAGATCGCCCCCGAGCTGGGCGCCTTCGCCCAGCTGACCTACGAGGCCGACGCCGACCACCTCACCATCGACAACGTGGACCTCCGCTACGCCCACGAGCTGAAGCCCGGCGGCCGCTCGCTGGTCGTCGGCGCCACCCTCAACAACAACCCCACGGTGCAGGACCTGTGGAACACCACGCCGGCCTGGGGCTGGCCCTTCGTCACCCCGGGGGCGTGGCCCGGCATGGGCGGCAACGGCGCCCTGGTGGACGGGGCGCTGGCCCAGGCGGTGGTCGGCCTCTCCGCCTACGGCTTCCTCGACGAGGCGGTCTACGCCGAGGTGGGGCTCTACCGCTCGGCCCTGGTCGGGGTGGCCCGCCCCTACACCGTGAGCACGCCCGGCCTCGTCGACAACGCGGCCCCCTACTGGCGGGTCGCCCTGCAGCACGACTTCGGCGGGCACCTCGTCGAGGTGGGCGCCTACGGCCTCCACGCGCGCATCGCGCCCGGCTTCACCACCGACGCGCCGCCGCTGCCGCCCCCGGGCGGCGCCGGGGCGCGCGACGCCTACGACGACGTGGCCCTCGACGCGCAGTGGCAGCACGCCGGCCCCATCGCCACGGCGCTGCGCGGGACCTGGATCCACGAGCGGCGCACGCTGGACGCGAGCGCGCCGGGCGAGCGCCCCACCCTGGACACGGTCCGCCTCTCCGGCGACGCCACCCGCGGCTGGCTCGGGGTCGGCGCGGGGCTCTTCCGCACCACCTCCTCCACCTCCGCGACCTTCGGCGCCGCCGGCTCGGCCGGCACGAGCGGCGCCCTCGCCGAGCTGACCGTCACGCCCTGGGAGAACACGAGCTTCCGCGCCCAGTACACGCGCTACACCCGGCTCGACGGCACCTCGTCGGGCGCCTCGGGCTCCAACGCCTTCTCGCTGCTGGCCTGGCTCGCCTTCTAGCGGCCCAGCAGGGATGCGAGCCGCGCCGCCAGCCCGCGCGGGCGGAGCGAGGCGGCCGGGGCCACGAAGATGGTGTCGTCCCCGGCGATGGTCCCCAGCACCTCGGGCAGGCGGGCGTCGTCGACGGCCCGGGCCACCGCCGGGGCGGCCCCGGCGGCGGTGCGGATCACCACCAGCGAGGCGTTGCTCTCGACGGCCACCACCAGCCCCTTGAGCGCCGCCAGCCCGGCGGCCGGATCCGGGCCGTCGACCTCGTAGAAGGCCCCGTCCGACCCCGAGACGCGCCGCGCCCCGAGCCGGGCCAGGTCGCGCGAGAGGGTGGCCTGGGTGGCCCGCAGCCCCTGGCCCGCCAGGGCCTCCAGCAGCGCCTCCTGCGTGCCGATGCGCCGGCTGCGCAGCAGGCGGGCCACCGCGTCGCGGCGTCGCTCCGAGCCGGTCACGCGGCGGTCACCAGCGAGCCCACGCCGCGGTCGGTGAAGAGCTCGGCGATGACGGTGTGCGGCTGCCTCCCGTCGAGCACGTGGACCCGCTCCACGCCGCCGCGCAGCGCGGCCTGGATGGCCAGCGCCTTCCAGCGCATCCCGCCGGTGATGGCGCCGGCCTCGATGCGACGGGTCAGGTCCGCGCTGGTGATCTGCCGCACCAGCTCGCCGTCGGGTGCCGACTCGAGCACGCCGGCCACGTCGGTCAGGTAGATGAGCTTCTTCGCCCCCACCGCCGCCGCCACCGCCGCCGCCACGTCGTCGGCGTTGATGGAGAGGCCGGTGCCGTCGTCGCTGAGGCCGATGGGCGAGATGACCGGCACGTAGTTCTGGTCCAGGAACATCCGGAGGAACTTCCTGTTCACCTCGGTGATCTTCCCCACGTAGCCGAGGTCGACGCCCCCCTCCAGGCCGCGCTTCTCGGCCCGCAGCAGCGTGCCGTCCTTGCCGGAGAGCCCCACCGCGCTGGCGCCGCGGGCGTTCAGCATGGCCACCAGCTCCTGGTTGACCTTGCCGGTCAGCACCATCTCCACCACCGGCAGGCTGGCCGCGTCGGTGATGCGCATGCCGTCGAAGAACTCGGACCGCTCGCCCAGCTTCTCCAGCGTGCGGGTGATCTCCGGCGCGCCGCCGTGGACCACCACCACCTTGAGCCCCACCCGCTTCAGCAGGGTGACGTCCTCGGCGAAGGCCTCCTTGAGGCTCTGCTTCACCATGGCGGCGCCGCCGTACTTGATGACCGCCACCTGGCCGGAGAACTGGGCGATGTACTTGAGCGCCTCCACCAGCAGCGTGCGCTTGAAGGTGGGGCTGTAGTTGGCCACCTTGTCGTCCTTGGCCACCATGCCGTCGGCCTTCTGGACGATCATCGAGGTGTAGTCGGCGTTGATCTTGACGTAGTCGTAGGAGAGGTCGCAGCCCCAGGCGGTGGCGCGCGCCTGGCCGTCGGCGAGCTCCACGAGCACGTCCACCCGCGCCTCGCGGAGCTTCTGCCGCAGCGCCTCGACGTCGAGGTCGACGGGCGCGCCCCGCTCGAAGACCACCACCCCCTGCATGCTGACCCGGGCCCGGAACGGGTCGATGGGCCAGCCCTGCGAGCCGGCCCGGCTGCCCACCGTGGCGAGCACGCGGCCCCAGTTCGGATCCGCCCCGAAGAGCGAGGCCTTCACCAGCGGCGAGTGGGCGATGGCCCTGGCGCAGTCGCGCGCCGAGACCTCGCTGGGCGCGCCGGCCACCACCACCTCGACCATGCGGGTGGCCCCCTCGCCGTCGGCCGCCATGGCGCGGGCCATCTCGCCGAAGAGGTCGGTCAGGGCCGCCTCCAGGACCTCCAGGTCCGGGCCGGGCTCGGTGATGCGCGGGTTGCCGGCCAGGCCGTTGGCCAGCGCGAGCACCGTGTCGTTGGTGGACATCTCGCCGTCCACCGTCAGCATGTTGAAGGTGTCGTGGACCGCCCGGACCAGCACGTCCTGCAGCGCCCGGGGGGTGATGGCCGCGTCGGTGGCCACCACCGCCAGCGTGGTGGCGAGCTGCGGCGCCAGCATCCCCGAGCCCTTGCAGATGCAGGAGATGACCGCCGTCTTGCCGCCCAGCGTCACCTCGCGCGAGGCCAGCTTGGGGCGGGTGTCGGTGGTCATGATGGCCTCGGCGGCCAGGTCGGCGTGGTCGCCGAGCTGGGCCGCCAGGGCCGGCAGCGCGTCCACCACCTTCTGGACCGGCAGCCGCACGCCGATGACGCCGGTGGAGGCGGTCAGCACGGCGCGCTTCTGCACGCCGAGCGCCGCGGCCACCGCGCCGCGCAGCGTGCCCACGTCGTCCAGGCCGGCCTGGCCGGTCAGCGCGTTGGCGTTGCCGGAGTTGACCAGCACCGCCCGCATCCCCTCGGCCGGGAGCCGGCCGCGCCCGTCCTGCACCGGCGCCGCCGCGGCCCGGTTGACGGTGAAGACGCCGGCCGCGGCCGCCGGGTGGTCGGAGACCACCAGCGCCACGTCCCGCCGCTGGGGCTTCAGCCCCGCCGCCACCCCGCCGAAGCGGAAGCCCTTCGGGATCTTCACGGTCTACCCCCCCACCAGGTCGAGGCCCTCGGTCTCGGGCCAGCCCCGGGCCGCGTTGAGCGCCTGCACCGCCTGCCCGGCCGCCCCCTTGACGAGGTTGTCGATGGCGGCCACCGCCACCGCCACGCCGGCCCGGGCGTCGAGCGCCGCGCCCACGTGGCAGCGGTTGGTGCGCACCACGTCCTTGACCAGCACCCGGTCGGCGGCCAGCACCTTCACGAAGGGCTCGCCGGCGTAGGCCGCGGCCAGCGCCTCCTGGAGCGCGGCGGCGGTGGCGCCGGGCCGGACCCGGAGCACGCAGGACGCCAGGATGCCGCGCCGCAGGGGGACCAGCACCGGCGTGAAGGAGAGCGGCCCGCAGGCGCCGGCGTAGCGGGCCACCGTCTGCTCGATCTCCGGCACGTGCTGGTGCGTGCCGAGCCGGTAGGCGCGCAGGTCCTCGTCCACCTCGCCGAAGCTGTACGCCTCGTCGGCCTTGCGGCCGGCGCCGGAGACGCCGGAGAGGCCGGTCACGGCGACCCCCTCGGCGGCGGCCAGGCCGCTCCGGACGAGCGGCGCCACCGCCAGCGCGACGGCGGTGGCGTAGCAGCCCGGGTTGGTGACGAGCCGCGCGCCCGCCAGCGCCGCCCGGCCGAGCTCGGGCAGGCCGTAGCGCGCCTCGGCGAGGAGGGCCGGCGCGGCGTGCGCGAAGCCGTACCAGGCCGGGTAGGCCGCGGGGTCGAGGAGCCGGAAGGCGCCGGAGAGGTCGACCACCTGGAGGCCGCGCGCCAGCAGCCTGGGCGCCAGCTCCAGCGAGACCTCGGCCGGCGTGGCCAGGAAGGCCACCTCGGCGTCCACGGCGTGGCTCCCGGCCAGCGGCTGGTAGGCCAGCGCGCCCACCGGCCCGTCGAGCGGCAGGCGGGCCGAGACGCGCTCGAGA
>JAJYAW010000136.1 GCA_021779335.1 Myxococcales bacterium
CGGTCCTGCTGACGGCTGCGCGGGGAAGGTGCGCGGGGGGGCGGCCGCCGCCGGCGAGGCCCGCCGCCTGGCCAGCAGCAGCTGGACCTGCTCGGCCAGCGCGGCCGGGTCGATGGGGCGGGGCAGCTGCACCGCGTGGGCGGGCGCGTCGGCGACCGTGCCGAGCACGATGAGCGGCACGCCGCGGGTGGCCTCGTCCTCCTCGAGCCGCCGGGTCAGGGCGATGGCCTCGCCGCCCTCGCAGCTGGCCCCGACGAGCAGGAGGTCGACCGGGCGCTGGTGGAGCGCGGCCTGCGCGTCCGAGGCGTTGGTGGCCAGCACCGGCGCCAGGCTGGCGCGGGCCAGCATGCGCTTGACGGCCGAGATCTCGGCGATGTCGTCGTCGACCAGGAGGATGCGTGCCACGCGCCCGCGATGATGGATCGGGGGGGCTGGTGCGGCAAGATCGCGCCCGCACGGCGGGTTTCTCCCACCCGATATCGCCCGCTACATCATGGAGTAGGGATCCATGTCGAAGCGGATGGCCGCCCCACCTGGCGGGCGGTGCGCCACGCGGGCCAGCGCGCGGTGCACTCGCATGAGCGCCGCGTGGTCCGGCGCGCGGAAGAGCAGGTGCCAGCGGCTCTTGCCGCGGATCCGCTCGATGGCCGCCGGGGCCGGGCCGATGAGCGCCATCCCTGGCGAGAGGGCCGCCCGGGCCGCGTGGGCCAGCGCCTCGGCGGTGCGGCGCGCCCCCTCCTCCGATCCCTCGACGCGCACCGCCAGGAGCCGGGCGTAGGGAGGGTAGTGGAGGGCCTGGCGGCGCTGCAGCTCCTCCTCGGCGAAGCCGGCGTAGTCGTGGGCCACGGCCCGGGCGATGGCCGGCGAGCGCGGGTTGAAGGTCTGGATGAGGACCCGCCCGGCGTCGGCGCCGCGCCCGGCCCGCCCCGCCACCTGGGCCAGGAGCTGGAAGGTCCGCTCGGCGGCGCGGAAGTCGGGCAACGCCAGCGCGGTGTCGGCGAGCACCACCCCCACCAGCGTGACGCCGGGGAAGTCGTGCCCCTTGGTGACCATCTGCGTGCCCACCAGCACGTCCACCTCGCGCCGGGCGAAGCGGGCCAGCACGCCGGCCGTCTCGTCGGCGGTGGTCACCGCGTCGCGATCGAGCCGCTCCACCCGCGCCCGCGGCAGCAGCGCCCGGACCGCCTCCTCCACCTGCTCGGTGCCCACGCCGATGCCGAAGCGCAGGCCGCCGCAGGCCGGGCAGAGGCCGTTCATGGGCTCGCTCCTGCCGCAGTAGTGGCAGAGCAGCAGCCCGCGCCGCGCGTGGTGGGTCTGGGACACCGAGCAGTCGGGGCAGCGCGCCTCGGCGCCGCAGGCCTCGCAGAGCACCAGCGACTGGTAGCCGCGCCGGTTGAGGAAGAGGATGGACTGCTGGCCGGCCTGCAGCGTCCGGTCCAGCGCTGCCACCAGCGGCGGCGAGAGCAGGCCCGCCGCCGGCGCCTTGCCACCGCGCCGCGCGCCGGAGAGGTCGACGAGCTCGACCGCGGGCATGGGGCAGTCGTCCACCCGCGCCGGCAGCGAGAGGGCGCGGTAGCGGCCGCGCCGGGCGTTCTCCAGCGTCTCCAGCGACGGGGTGGCGCTCCCCAGGATGACCACCGCGTCCTCCAGCCGCCCCCGCACCACCGCCAGGTCGCGGGCGTGGTAGGCCGGACCGTCCTCCTGCTTGAAGCTCGGCTCGTGCTCCTCGTCCACCACGATGACGGCCAGCGCCTCCACCGGGGCGAAGATGGCGCTGCGCACCCCCACGCAGATGCGCGCCTCGCCGCGCCGGAGCCGCAGCCACTCGGCGTGGCGCTCGGCGTCGGAGAGGCCGGAGTGGAGCAGCGCCACCTCGTCGCCGAAGCGGGCGCGGAAGCGGCCGGAGAGCTGCGGCGTGAGCGCGATCTCCGGCACCAGCACCAGCGCCCCCTGGCCGGCGGCGCGGGCCCGGGCGATGGCCCGCAGGTAGACCTCGGTCTTCCCGGAGCCGGTCACGCCGTGGAGCAGGAAGGGCGTGAAGGCCCCGAAGGCGCCGGTGATCTCGCCGAGCGCCCGCTCCTGATCGGAGGTCAGCGTGACGGCCCGGTCGGGCGCGGCCAGCACGCCGCTGCCCGTCACCGGGGTCTCGGCGTCGAGCAGCACCAGGCCCCGCCCGGCCAGCGCCGTGACGGCGGCCCGGCCGGCCGGGAAGGCGGCCCGGAGCTCGTCGAGCGGGATGCGCCCCCGCGCCAGCAGGTACTCCAGCACCGCCCGCTGGGCGCGGGCGCGGCCGAGCAGCGCCAGGGCCTCGGCCGCCCCGGGGGCAGGCGCGGCGTACTCCACCTGGCGGCGCCGGGGCGTCTCGGCCCCGCCGCGGGTGTTGAGGCCGGGGGGGAGCGCGGCGCGCAGGAGCTCGCCGGGCGGCACGAGGTAGTAGGCCTCGGCCCAGCGCAGGAGCTCGACGAGCTTGGGCGTGAAGGGCGGGAAGGCGTCGAGCACCTGCACCACGTCGCGCAGCTCGAAGCCCGGCGGCGGCGCCGTGGGGAAGCCCACCACGTAGCCGGTGGCCCGCTTGCTCCGGCCGAAGGGGACGGCCACGCGCTGGCCCAGCGCCACGCCGGCGGCGAGCTGGGTCGGAACGCGGTAGGTGAAGGTGCCGCGGACGGCGGCGGCGACGGCGACCTCGACGAGCACCCGCGGAGTCTAGCAGGTGGGTCGGATCCGGTTGCCTCGCGGCGCGTCCTCGGCTATCGCCGTGGTCCGAACCCGCAGGAGGGATCATGCCCGAGGGACCCGAGGTCGAGACGGAGAAGCTGCACGAGGCCATCCACGAGGAGCTGGAGCGGGAGGGCGGCCGGCTCCTCAAGGTCATCGCGCTCACCACCTCGATGCTGGCGGCGCTGGCGGCGCTCGCCTCGCTGCGGGCCGGGGCCACCGTCAACGAGGCGCTGGCGCTCAAGACCGAGGCGACCCGGCTCCAGGCCGAGGCCTCCGACCAGTGGGCCTTCTACCAGGCCAAGGGGATCAAGGCGGCGGTCCAGGAGGGCGTGCGCGCCTCCTGGCTGGCCGCCGGCAAGGAGCCGCCGCCGGAGATCGCCGAGAAGGCGCGCCGCTACGCGGCGGAGCAGGACGGCATCGCCGAGAAGGCCAGGGAGAAGGAGAAGGAGCGGGACGCCAGGGAGAAGGAGGCCGGCGAGCTCCTCCACGTGCACCACCGCTTCGCGGCGGCGGTGGCCTTCTTCCAGGTCTCCATCGCGCTCGGGGCCGTGGCGGCGCTGACCCGCATGCGGCTGGTGTGGCTTTCCTCGCTGGTGGTGGGCGCTGCCGGGCTCTGGTCGATCGCGCAGGGCCTCGTCCACTAGACCGCGGCCCTCTGGCGGGCTGCGGCCCGCCGGACGATCCGGCCGGTGGGGCGGCCGCTAGAAGATCGTCTCCGGCAGCCGGGGGTTGCCGCTGGCCGTCTCGGTGGAGAAGCGGAGCAGCAGCGTGGCGCCGTCCCAGACCTCGACGGCGCGGGGGAACCAGTCCCCTCCGGTGGCCGAGCCCCAGTCGACGAGCCGCACGTCGAGGCGGGTGCCGCCCTCCACGGCCAGCAGCCGGAGCGGCATCCAGGTCTCCTTGTCCACGAACGCGAGCGGCCGCGGGTCCGACGCCTTGCCGCCCAGCACCAGGGCCAGGCGGCCGTCGAAGCGGCCCAGCGTGGCGTCGTCGAGCTTCACGCCGCGCCGCACCAGCGCCTCGGCCAGCGCCCGACCGTCGTTGCCGCCCGGGGAGGCCAGCAGCGTCGCCAGCGCGCGCACCAGCGCCACCGCGGCCGGCGTGGCCTCCAGGCCACCCTGACCGGCGAGCCGGTCGTCCTTGACGCTGACGAAGGGTCGCTCGGCCTCCGGTGCGTCGACCGGCCGGAGCTCGAGCCGGGCCCGGCCGGGCACCTTCACCGCGATGCGGGCCGGCAGGGACAGGCTGGCCCCGCCGGCCGGCGCCAGCGCCCCGAGCCGGGCCAGCGCCGCGCCGCTCAGCTCCACCGTGCCGGTGGCCTCCAGCGAAGTCACCTCGAGCGAGGCGCGCTTCTCGGCGACCTTCTTCACCACCGCCGCGGGCGGCAGCACGTAGGCCAGGGCCGGACCGGCCAGGGCGAGCGCCGCCGCGGCGCCCAGCCGCCGCGAGCGCGTCACAGGAGCTCCTTGAGGTACTGGCGCAGCGGCCCGGCGATCTCCGGGCGCTTCATGGCGAAGGCGATGTTGGCCTTGAGGTAGCCCAGCCGATCGCCGGCGTCGTAGCGCTGCCCCTCGAAGCGGTAGCCGAGCAGCCCCTCCTCCCTGGCCAGCAGCGCCAGGGCGTCGGTGAGCTGGATCTCGCCGCCCACGCCCGGCGTGACCTGCTCCAGCAGCTCGAAGATGCGCGGGGGCAGCACGTAGCGGCCGATGACGGCCAGGTTGGAGGGCGGATCCGCCTTGGGCTTCTCCACCAGCCGCTCGATGCGGGTGGTGCGCGCGTCGAGCGCCGTGCCGGCCGCGATGCCGTACATGGAGGCCTCCTCGGGCGGCACCTCCATGAGCGCGATGGTCCCCTTGCCGTGGCGCTGGTAGCAGTCGGTGAGCTGGCGCGTGGCCGGCACCGCGCCGTCGATGATGTCGTCGCCCAGCATGACCACGAAGGGCTCGTCGCCGACCAGGGCCTTGGCGCACAGCACGGCGTGGCCCAGCCCGAGGGGCTCCTGCTGCCGGACGGTCACCACGTTGGCCATCCGGGCGATGGCGCGCATCTGCCGCTTCAGCTCGTGCTTGCCGGTCCGCTCCAGGTTGGCCTCGAGCTCGGCGGCGATGTCGAAGTGATCGACGATCGAGTCCTTGCCGCGGGCGCAGATGAGGATGACCTCGTGTACGCCGGCCGCCACGGCCTCCTCGACGATGTACTGGATCGTCGGGGTGTCGACGATGGGGAGCAGCTCCTTGGGGACCGCCTTGGTGGCCGGCAGGAACCGCGTACCGAGACCGGCGGCGGGGATGACCGCCTTGCGGATGGGCTTCGCCATGGGGACGGACGATACCACCACTCTTTTGCGCCCGGGCCCACGGGCAGATATCGTCGGCCGGTGCCCGCCCGCCCCCGCCTCGCCGCGCCCGCCGCCCTGCTCGCGCTCGCCGTCCTCGCCGCCCCGGCCCGCGCCCAGGTGGCCGCGCCCCTCGAGGCCGGGGGCGTCGCCGACCTCACCGGCCCCCGCGCCCTGGGGCTCTCCGCCGCCACCGGCATCGTCTCGGGCAACGACGGCATCTTCGTCAACCCGGGGGCGCTGGCCGCCCGCAAGCGCTACTCGGTGGAGACCCTCTTCGCGGTGGACCGGCGCGGCGGCACCACCGTGGGCAAGTACGGCGGGGCCTCGATCGTCGACGGCCTCTCGGCGCCGGTGACCACCTCGCTGGCCTGGGTGCGCCCGCTGGAGGGGGCGCAGGGCGGCGACCTCTTCGTGGGCGGGCTGGCCGGCCCGCTGGCCGAGCGGCTCTACTTCGGGGCGCAAGCCCGCTACTACTCGCTGCGCGACGAGGTGGCGCCGGGGGTGGTGGAGCACGTCAACGCCGTGACCGCCGACGCCGGCCTCTTCTGGGAGCTGAGCGACTACGTCGCCCTGGGCGTCTCCGGCTTCAACCTGGTGCCATCGGGCCACGAGCGGGTGGCGCCGCGCTCGGCGGGCGCCGGACTGGCGCTGGGCAGCGACACGAGCGTCAAGCTCTCGCTCGACTGGCGCGCCGACTTCGATCGCCGCCGCGACGCGAGCGGGAAGGCCCGCACCAGCAACCGCTACGCCATCGGCCTGGAGACCATGCTGGGCCAGACGGTCCCGCTGCGCGCCGGCTTCATGGAGGACGAGACGCTGGGGACCTCCTGGTGGAGCGCCGGCGTGGGGCTGGTCACCCGCAGCGGCGCGGCGGTGGACCTGGGCTACCGCCAGTCGCTCAAGACCCCGGACGCGCGCGTCATCGCGGTCTCCTTCAAGCTGATGTTCCTGGAGATGTGATCCGGCCGGTGAGGCCGGTCAGTAGACGTCGGGCAGCGCCCCGCCGTCGCCGGGGTTCACGGCGCGCCAGACCTCGAGGAGCCTGGTGACGGCCCGCCGCCCCGGCTCGCCGAGCGCGTGGGAGAAGCCGTTCACGTAGAGCGCGACGTGCTGGCGCATGACCGCCTCGTCGAGTTCCTGGGCGTGGCGCCGGACGTACTCGGACAGGGCGGGCCGGCGCGCCTCGGCGTGCTCCAGGCTGCGCCGGATGAGCGCGTCGACGCGGCCGCGCACGGCGGGCCCGAGGCTGCGCCGCGCCACGATCCCGCCGAGGGGGATGGGCGCGCCGGTGACCCGCTCCCAGTGCTCGCCGAGGTCGAGGAGCCGCACCAGGCCGCGCCGCGCGTAGGTGAAGCGCCCCTCGTGGATGATGACGCCGGCCTCCGCCTCGCCGGCGAGCACCGCCGCCTCGATCTCCGAGAAGACGCGGAAGGACTTGTGGGCCGCCCCGGGGAAGGCGAGCGAGAAGAGCAGGTGGGCCGTGGTGTCGCGGCCGGGGATGGCCACCCGCATGGTGGCGGGGTCGAAGGCGGCGGTGCCAGGCCGGGCCACCAGGAGCGGCCCCACGCCCTGGCCGAGCGCGCCGCCGGCCTCGAGCAGCGCGTAGCGGCCGGCCACGCGGGGGAGGACGCCGTAGCTGATCTTGGAGACGTCGAGCCGGCCGGCCAGCGCCCACTCGTTGAGCGTCTGCACGTCCTCGTGGAGCACTTCGAAGGAGAGGTCGCCCGTGTCCAAGTGTCCGTTGACGAGCGCGTCGAAGATGAAGGTGTCGTTGGGGCAGGGGCTGATGCCGAGGGTGAGGCGCATGCGGCGATCCTAGCCCGGCGGAGGCGGGAGAGCGCCTCAAACGCGCCCTTGCGCGCCAGCGCGGCAGCCGCCTCGAAGTCGCCGTCGTCGGGCGGGCGGCCCGGCGGCCCGGCGGCCCCGACCGGGAGTTCCGGGGTTCGTCCCTAGGTCCGGGGGGCGGACCATGAGCGGCGGGGAAATCCGGCGGCCCCGACCGGGAGTTCCGGCGTTCGTCCCTAGGTCCGGGGGGCGGACCATGAGCGGCGGGGAAATCCCAGTGAAGACGGGGGGCGTTGGGCGGCACGGTCCCTGCGATGACGGCGGGGCATGACGACGCCGCGACAGGTCCTGCCAGGCACCACCTACCTCGTGACGCGCCGCTGCACGCAGCGGATGTTCCTGCTGCGGCCGTCCAAGGTGGTGAACGAGGTCTTCCTCTACGTCCTCGCGCTGGCCGCCAAGCGGTACGGGGTGAAGGTGCACGCCTACTGCGTCCTCTCGAACCATTACCACCTGGTGGTCACCGACCCGCAGGCGCGGCTGCCCGCCT